>CAMHFA010000021.1 GCA_946184255.1 uncultured Bacteroidales bacterium | reverse complement strand
CACGGCTTTCCGTGAAAGGATGACAGACTATGATGCTATCCTGGGCAGCCTCTTTACCGACAAGGGATTCCTGGAGCAAATGGGAGGCAGGAGAGAGTTCGTTTATGAACTTTTCAACCTTTGGGCAGGCTATCACAACTACGATAACGGTTCTTTCCTCGAGGACGTATTCACCAAGGAACAGCTGCTTGCGCAATGGGAGATTGAAAACTATTCCCACTATGCCGGTCACTCAAGGAACAGGTACCGGATGATCACTATCCTGGACGACATCATCGACTGTGCCGACGAGGCAATATCCACCGGTGTTTACAAGGGTCATTTCAGGTTCGGTCATGACACGGTGTTCAACGCCCTCGTTCCCCTTCTCAACATTAACGGAGAGGGCTATCAGCCCCAGAAGACCGAGGATGTGAAGTACTGGTTCCAGAACTACAACACTTCCATGGCCGCCAACCTCCAGTTTGTATTCTACCGCTCAAAGAAATCTCCCGTCATCCTGTTCAAACTCCTCAGGAACGGTAGCGAGGTGACACTTCCACAGCTCAATGCAGTTGACGGTCCGTATTATTCATGGGATGATTTCAAGACTTGGGCGCAAGAACTCAAGAAGGCCCACCCTCTTGCGAAAAACCGTCCTGTAGAAAACCGCCCTGCTGGATTTAACAGGTAATCCACGATGACTCCCGCTGCCGAAAAGAGGTTCAACCTGGCGTTCAGCATATTCCTTGTGCTGGGCATGCTGGTGGCTGTCACGATCACGACCGTGTTCAAGCTCAGGCAGCCAGATGCCAAGACTTTCCTTCTTGTTTTTGCCGCTTTCGGTTCCTTGATGGGAGTGGTTAACACAGTCCTTTCGGCAAACGGCCACATCCTTACTTTCGTTTTCGGATTCATAGACGTGCTCGTGGCGACAGTGGTTTACCTTGAGCATGGAATCATAGGTAATTTTGCCCTTCATGCCTTCTATTTCCTTCCGATGCAGTTCATTGGATTCTGGCAGTGGCGCAGGAGAGGGGCGAAAGTCCGCAGTGAAGATGGAGAGGATTCCAGGGTGTCTGCCCGCAGGCTTACCGGGAAACAATGGTCATGGCTCGTCACAGGGATAGTGGCTGGTGTGTCAATCCTCTATTTCATCCTTTTGAAAGTCGACCTTGCCGCTGCTGCTGCCGGAAGGATAGACTCTGTCAGCAAGCAAAAGGTTCTTCTCGACGCTACTGTAATGACTTTGAACATCGCCGGGCAGGTCCTGCTCAGTTTTGCTTTCATGGAGCAGTGGTTCATCTGGATTTTGGTAAACATTTCTTCCATTTCCCTCTGGGCTGTCGCCCTCGCCAATGGTACAGGTTCCGGAAATGCAGCGGTTATGCTCATCAAGTATGTTTTCTACCTCCTTAATTCCCTGAACGGACTTAGGATTTGGCTAAACCTCAGCAGGAAGGCTTCTACGGTGGATTTGGAGAATTGTTGATTTTTTATTTACTTTGCACGGTTATTGTGTAGAATATTCAAAACTATTTAATTCGTATAACTATGACTGAAGAAGAAATCGTAAAACAGGTCAAGGCGATTATCGTTGACAAACTTGGCGTTGAAGAATCTGAAGTTACTGAAACAGCCAACTTCACCAATGATCTTGGCGCTGATTCTCTCGACACTGTCGAGCTTCTCATGGAATTCGAGAGGGTTTTCGGAATCAAGATTCCCGATGAGGAGACCAGCACCATCGCAACCGTGAAGGACGCTATCGATAAGGTACAGGAAAAACTCGCCGGTAAGGAAGAATAATCCTAGAGACCAAAAATTAAATGCCCTGGAAGAAATTCCGGGGCATTTTTATATTCAGTGAGATGATAGGCTATTCCTTCGGAATGGCGTAGGTAACCTTAAGCTTAGGCTTGTTGCCGCTGGCTGCAGGTCCATTGAGGTAGCAGTTGTAGTAGCGGTCCTTGTCCAGTTCCGTGCTGGAAGATGTAGTTGTAGCAGATGCATTGGCGTACTGGGCCATCATCATATAGTTGTAGTAATTGTTGTAGCCGTAGCCATAGCCACCGTAGCCACCATAACCACCGTACCCGCCGTAACCATACATTCCACCATAGCCACCGTAACCGCCGCCGTAGAGTTGGTTATAGTAGGAATAGTATGCAAGCTGCTGGTAGTATTCGGCCATTTCACTTGCATCGGCATTTGTGGTCGTGGTCGTTTCGTAACGCATGATAAGCATCCAGATGTCGTAGTTGGAGATGTCCGGATCATCGACCTTGCGGATTATCTGCTGGACGTGGTGGGTAACGTCAGGGGAGAAGATACAGAGGGAACGGTTGATGTCTCCCTGGTTCTCGGTCGAGACGCTGGCGTCGGTGAGGCCCGCAAATGCCACAGTACTGTCATTTGAGATTTTTACAGTCGGACTGAGGATCGAAGGGAAGGTGTACATTAAATTGTAGTCCTCGGGGAATTCGAACGGTAGGACGATTGTGGCCTTTGAAATAAGTGCTGTTCTGGGGTCACCACCGTGCGCAACTATCTCCGGATTTACCAGTCTGCGGATTTCATCGGCAGGAACGACCGGCTTGAGTCCGCTTCCGCCTTCTATGAAGACCTTGTCCTCAGCCTTACCGGCAAGGTGGTCCGACTCATGGGCATCGACGTTGAAGACATATTGCTCGGGCTGTGCCTTGATCGAAAAAAGGGAATCAAGATTCTGGAAAGCGGGTGGACTGTAATAGAACATGAGGCTGGTGTCCTTCTTCTCACCGTTGTACGTGCTGTTGAAGTATAAAACTGCATAGTTGTCAGTCCTGACTACGTTGCCGCTGTAAACCTCAGTGAAGCTCATCTTGAACATGTTGAGACGGCCTCCGTTCCCAGATGGTTCATTGGTGGTAAGGTAGATTCCGGGGAACTTCTTGCTGTACTTCTCAAAATCCTTGAGGTCTTCATTGGTGATTTCCAGGAAGCGCTTTCCGAATTCTTCTGTGAAATCAAAGGTCAGGGTGTCAGAGCCATTGACCACCGGGATTCCCTTTGTGATCCTGTCCTGCCCATGCTTTATTTCAAGTCTGGAATAGTACTTCTTGGGATCCAACGGTTCGGTAAGGGCATAGACATTGACGTTCTGAAGGATGTTCAACTGATCTTTGTCAGCCACGGAAACAGAGTCGCTCTCAGCCTGGAATTTAAACTGCTTGAAAACAGGATTGGTGCCGAAATCAAACTCCCTCAGGACAGGGACGAGCGTGAGGGCGCAACCTCTTTGGAAAAGGCCGTAGTCATCGTCCCTGATGGCTCCGAAATTGATCCTTCTGGAAGAGTAGCCTGAAAGGCTGTCCACAGGTTTCATCCAAAGCTCATCCAGGTCGAATTCGGCAGTATAGAAGTCATATTTAAGGTTGGTGGCGATGAAATCGCTACCAATAGTTTCATTTACGTTGGTGCAGGACAGCAGAACAGTCGCAAGGCCGATCGCCGCAAGAAGTTTTCTCATTACTTCAACTGTTGATAAAACTCATCGTATTCGCCGATGTAACGTCCACTGCTGATCGATTCCTCATCGAAAGGCAGTACCGGGACATCCAGTCCTTTGCAGAACTTCACCAGATCTTCATCGACGTCTGGCGCGCCCAGGATGACTCCATCCGAATACATGGCGGCCAATTCCGCAAGATTTGTGCCAGTGGGGGTCTCCAGGAGGGACACGTCCTCGGGGCGGATGCTGTTGGAAGGAATGTTGTCCTTGAAGGAAGCAGGGAACTGCTCCTTGCTTATGTCGTTGTAGAGTGAGGTCACTACTTTGCTCCCGCCGAAGATAGGATCCCCGTTGTACACCTTTTTCAAATAGAGAGGTACGAGGTGAGATATCCAGCCCTGGCAATGGATGATGTCCGGGGCCCAGCGGAGTTTTTTGACGGTTTCTAGGACACCCCTGGCAAAAAAGATCGCCCTCTGCCCATTGTCTTCGAAGAACTTCCCGTCATTGTCGAAGGTTATCTGCTTGCGGCGGAAGAAATCGTCGTTGTCAATGAAATAGACCTGGATCCTGGCGGCGGCAATGGATGCGACCTTGATTACAAGGGTCCTGTCGACATCTCCGATGATGATGTTCATCCCGGAAAGACGGATTACCTCATGCAACTGGTTCTTCCTTTCATTGATGCAGCCGTATCGGGGCATAAAAGCCCTGATCTCCTTCTTGCGCTCCTGGATACCCTGGGGAAGGAAACGTCCGATTTTTGAAATCGGTGTCTCCGGGAGGAAAGGCAATATCTCCGAATTGACGAATAGAACTCTGTTGACGGGATTTCCCATAATAACAATCTTGTCTTACAAAGGTAAGAATTTTTTTTCATATTTTGATAATTCACTATATTTGAATCCAATTTGGAGAACTGTGCATTTATGTCTTCAGGAGAGAATAAACTGATCAGGAGAAGGCTCGCGGGGGCTTGGCTGTCGAGCGTGATAAGCATCTCGCTGGTGCTTCTGCTGGTCGGAGTTGCAAGCCTTCTGCTGATCAATGCGAAGAGCGTTTCCGATTATTTCAAGGAGAATGTACAGATCTCTGTACTGATGGGGCAGGATGTGACCGAGGACCAGGCAATGGACTATGCCACCACCCTGGACGCCATGCCCTTTATCAAGGGCACGAGGTTTATTTCCAAGGAGGAAGGTACACGTGACATGAAAGACATGCTCGGCGAGGATTTCCTCAACGTCTTCGAGACCGCGCCGATTCCTGTGTCCGTCGATGTCACCCTGAAGGCGGATTATGTCAGTGCCGACAGTCTTGAGATGGTCAAGAAGGTAATATCTTCTTCACCACTCGTGGACGAAGTGGTGTACCAGCAGTCTCTTATCGACAAGCTTAACACCAACCTCGGCAAGATCTCGCTGATCCTGGGTGTTTTCGTCCTCCTTCTGCTTTTCATTTCCTTCGTGCTGATCAATAACACGGTCCGGTTGAATGTCTTCTCAAAGCGGTTCACAATCCACACCATGAAGCTCGTGGGTGCCACCAAGTCATTCATCAGGGGCCCTTTCCTTGGACAGGCGGTTTTCCAGGGATTGATTTCGGCTTTGCTTGCGACTCTGATCCTTCTGGGTATCTTGTTCTTCGTGCGGAAGGAATTCGTCCAGCTCTTCGAGGTGTTCAGCATGGACCTGCTTCTCGTCGTGATAGGGATTGTGATCCTTTCGGGAATCCTTATCTGCCTTGTGAGTACATATTTTGTCGTAGGGAAACTGGTTTCCCTTTCCAATGACGAGCTTTATTATTAGTCGAATCAAGAATAACTAACGAATATGTCAGAAAACACAAAGATGGCCATCACCCGGAAGGGACTTTGGATTCTCCTGATGGGGTTGGTGGTCATGGTTGCCGGCTTTATCCTCATGATGGGCGGGGGAGTGAAGGACCCCAATGTCTTCAACTGGTCCATGTTTGATTTCAGGAGGCTTGTTGCTGCTCCAGTCGTAATCATCTGCGGTGTGGTCATAATGATAGCCGCAATCATGAGGAAAAAGTGACATGAGCTGGCTGCAAGCACTTCTTCTTGGCCTGGTTCAAGGCTTGACCGAGTTCCTTCCCGTCAGTTCCAGCGGTCATTTGATGATTGTGAGGGAACTTCTCGGGGTGGATTCCGAAGGATTCCTGGATTTTACCGTCACCGTTCACCTTGCCACAGTCCTAAGTACCATTGTTGTTTTCTGGAAGCCGATTTGCAAGCTTCTCGCAGGATTGTTCAAATTCAAGTACAACGACGAGACCGACTACATATTCAAACTCATTGTCTCCATGGTTCCCGTGGCGCTTGTCGGTTTCCTGTTCAAGGACAAGGTTGAGGCCCTTTTCGGCGATTCCCTTACGACAGTCGCCGTTTGCCTGATCATAACCGCGGTCCTCTTGTTCCTGTCAGATATTTTCGGCAATGGTTCTGTCAGAAAACGGATTTCCAAAGTTCCCGCTACTGCGGTTGGTGACTCTGTCGAACCAGCCGAAGGGGCAAGGAACGGTATTAATTTCTGGCAGGCTTTCGTAGTCGGAATTGGCCAGGCTCTGGCTGTCGCCCCCGGTCTTTCCCGCTCCGGCACCACCATCGCTACGGGCCTTCTCTGTGGCGTAAAGCGCTCGGTCATGGCCCAGTTCTCCTTCCTGATGGTTTTGGTACCTATTCTTGGAGAACAGTTTCTCGACATCATGAAGGCCGTTTCCGGAGAAGCTTCACTTGGCGGGGGTTTAGGTCCCCTCTGCCTTGCCGTCGGTTTCGTGTCAGCCTTCCTGGCCGGTCTTTTCGCCTGCAAGGCGATGGTGGCACTCGTCCGCAAGGCCAAACTCGGATGGTTCGCCCTTTATTGCGCCATTGTGGCAGTCCTCATATTCATCATTGCATAAGATGCCTGAAAGGAACCTGGTTTACTTCGTTTCCGACGTCCACCTCGGTCTGGATGTGAATGATCCTGCCGACAGGGAGGCCAGATTCGTTTCATTCCTGGAATCTGTTCCCAAGGACACCACCCTTGCACTCTACATGCTGGGCGACATCTGGGACTTCTGGTACGAGTACAGGGACGTGGTTCCCAAGGGATATGTCAAGGTATTTTCGGCTTTGATGGATCTCATCGGCTCCGGAGTGAAGGTTTATTTCTTCCAGGGCAACCACGATATCTGGTGCTACCATTATTTCGCGGACATGGGGATCGAGATCCTCCAGCAGCCCTACACCACCGAAATCGGCGGCAGGGTCTTCTGTCTCGGACATGGGGACGGCCTCGGTCCCGGTCATTTCTGGTACAAGGTCATGAGATGGTCATTCCGCAACAAGGTCTGCCAGTGGCTGTTCAGCTCTCTACTGCACCCTACTGTAGCTTTCAGGATAGGCAAGGGCTGGTCCAAGAAAAGCCGGGTTGCCAGGAATGAGGAATATGTTTTCAAGGGTGAGGAAGAGCCTCTCTACAAGTTCGCCCAGGATTTCTCGACCAAGAAGCACGTTGACTGTTTCATTTTCGGCCATTTCCACACTGCGGTCGATATGACCCTGCCCTCCGGTTCGAGACTGTTCGTCCTTAAAGACTGGATGCAGCCTCAGTCTGTGAACTTTATCGTCTTCGACGCAATTTCCGGGTGCTTCGGCATTTCCCAGAATATCGAGTAATAGAGGGAGTCGAATTCTCCTCTCTTCCATTTCTCCACAAGGTACTCAGTCATCATGTCGTCGCCCTTGGGGTCGTACCGGCTCTTCAGGTCGTTGCCGAAGATCTTTGCTATTCCCTGCCAGAAGCCTGCGGTGATTCCGCTTTTGTAGTCCCTTATTATTTTATAGGAAGAGCGTCCGATCTCCCTGTCGATGAGTTTGATCAGGAGGCGCCCCTGTGAGATGCTCATCTTCTTCAGAGGCTCTTCGTAGATGTTGAAGAGTTCCTTCTGCATCTGGTTGATGTATTTCTCCTTCTGCCTCCGTCTCAAGGCGTTTCCGGCGATATGGTCGTCCACCTGGAGGGTCAGGTCCTTTGCCAGCATGGCGTAGGGATAGACCTTGTTGAAGTTATAGACAAGACGGTAGTATTTCTTGAGATCACTCTTTCCCTGGCGTCCACGGGGGAAGATCCAGATCGGATTGATGCTGTCGTAATAGACGGTGTCTCCCTTCTCAACCCTGTAGCCCATGTAGGCAGATTTGCTGCGGGCGCCGACCTGGGGCATGGGTTCATCAGGTTCCTGGGCGGCCGAAAGGGTCGTCATCAGGAGTCCGATCAGGAGAACTGCCCAGAAAGGATATTTCGTTCTGTCCGTCATTTCTGTCAATCTGCGGCGCAAATGTACGAATTTGCTGAAAAATTCGTGCCTGAAAGATAAACTCTCAAGTGCAATGTCGAAACCGGGAACTAAAAAATTCTGGACTAAGTCGTAAATTGCTGAAAATAATGGCATTCGCTTTCAAATTCCGTGGTCGAAAATGTTGAATTATTTTTTAAATAATGTTTGAAATCCACTTTTTTTTGCTAACTTTGCAGTCCCAAAATTTAGGGGTTATTAGGTTAAGTCGCTAATAATCAACGATTTGGAAAGTTTGGATATTTATTTAAAGTAATACAGCAATGTTACAACCAAAGAAAACCAAGTACAGAAGGGAACAGAAGAACGTGATGAAGGGAAATGCCCAGAGGGGAAACCAGCTCGCGTTCGGTTCTTTCGGTCTTAAGACCCTCGAAAACTGCTGGATCACTGCCCAGCAGATCGAGTCTGCCCGTCAGGCTATCTCACGTCGCATGAACCGTGAAGGACAGATTTGGATCAGGATATTCCCGGTCAAGCCTTTCACCAAGAAACCTCTTGATACCCGTATGGGTAAGGGTAAGGGTGATCCTCAGGGCTTCGTAGCTCCCGTCACTCCCGGTCGTATCCTCTTTGAGGCAGACGGTGTTTCCCTCGCTACCGCGAAGGAGGCAATGCGTCTCGCTTCCCACAAGCTTCCCATCGCGACCAAGTTCATTGTCCGCAGGGATTATGTTGAATAATTTAATGGAGCAGATAAGAAATGAAAACATCTGAAGTACGCGAAATGTCTATTGCCGACCTGCAGGACCGCATCCAGGTTGAAAGGAACAGGCTTGACAACATGAGGCTCAACCACGCCATCTCTCCATTGGAGAACACATCGGAATTCAAGAAAATCAGGAAGGATATAGCTCGCATGATCACTATCCTCGCTGAAAAAGAAAAAGATCAGAAATAATTATGGAAAGAAATCTTCGTAAGGAAAGAATCGGCGTAGTGGTCAGCAACAAGATGGACAAGACCATCGTGGTTGCAGTCGAGACCAAGAAGATGCACCCCCTCTACGGTAAGTTCATCAACCAGACGACCAAGTTCGTCGCCCAGGACGATAAGAACGAGTGCAGCGAGGGAGATACCGTGCGCATCATGGAAACCCGCCCTCTTAGCAAGACCAAGAGGTGGAGATTAGTTGAAATCGTTGAAAAAGTTAAGTAGTTATGATACAGCAGGAAACACGTTTACAGGTTGCCGACAACAGCGGAGCTAAGGAAGTCCTTTGCATCCGTGTGCTTGGAGGTACCCATCACAGGTATGCAACCGTAGGCGACCAGATCGTTGTCGCTATAAAGAGTGCCATTCCCAGCGGTGACGCCAAGAAGGGCACCATCTCCAAGGCTGTCGTCGTCCGCACCAAGAAAGAAATCCGCAGGCAGGACGGATCCTACATCCGTTTCGACGACAATGCATGCGTTCTCCTGAACAACGCCGGCGAACTCCGCGGCACCCGTATTTTCGGTCCCGTCGCCCGCGAGCTCCGCGAGAACTACATGAAGATTGTTTCACTGGCACCGGAGGTCCTTTAATCGTAGCGCATTATGAAAAAGTTCAATATCAAGAAAGGCGACACCGTGTTCGTGAATGCCGGTAACGACAAGGGCAAGACCGGAAAGGTCCTGGAGATCCTCCGCGACAAGGACCGCGTCGTTGTCGAAGGTGTCAACATGGTTTCCAAGCACACCAAGCCGAATCCCCAGCAGCCGCAGGGCGGCATCGTCAAGAAGGAAGCCCCCATCCACATTTCCAACGTCAACCTGATGGACGCCGCCGGCAAGCCGACGAAGGTCGCCCACAAGCGCGTGGATGGCAAGCTGGTCCGTATCGCGAAAACTAACGGAGAGGAGATCAAGTAATTATGGCAAAGAAGACTAACAAGCCCGCCGAAGCCCAGGCGCTTCCCAAGGGATATGTTCCGGACCTCAAGAAGGTCTACAAAGAGGAGATCGTTCCCGCGCTGATGAAGCAGTTCTCCTACACCACCGTGATGCAGGTTCCCCGCCTCGTCAAGATCACCCTCAACGAAGGTGTCGGCGACGCGACCCAGGACAAGAAGCTGGTCGAGGAAGCCGCTGAAGAGCTCTCCATCATCGCCGGCCAGAAGGCGGTCATCACCGCTTCCCGCAAGGATATCTCCAACTTCAAGCTCCGTAAGGGCATGCCCATCGGTGCGAAGGTCACCCTCCGTGACGTCAGGATGTACGAGTTCCTCGAGAGGCTCGTCCGCATCTCCCTTCCCCGAATCAGGGACTTCAACGGCATCGCCGAGAAGATGGACGGTAAGGGCAACTACACCCTTGGACTGAAGGAGCAGATCATCTTCCCCGAGGTCGACATCGACAAGAACCCCAGGATCCATGGTATGGAGATCACTTTCGTTACCACGGCCAAGACAGACGAAGAGGCTCACGCCCTTCTCGCCGCCTTCGGTCTTCCTTTCAAGAAACATAACAACTAAGGAATATGGCAAAGGAATCAATGAAAGCCCGCGAAGTTAAGCGCGCGAAGCT
>CAMHFA010000020.1 GCA_946184255.1 uncultured Bacteroidales bacterium | reverse complement strand
GGCTTCATAGACATTGAAAGACCCCCCCTCAGAACTACCCCAGGTTCCGCTATGCTGTGCCATGACCTTTGAGGAGAAGTTTTTCCGGTCATAGTTCAGCCCGATCAGGGTCCTCTCGAGGATAAAGCTGGCAAAATCCTTGTTCACAGCTCCTTCCTCATTGCTGACCGGTAATCCTCCGGAACGGATCTCACCGCGGGTGAGGAAATCGGCATCTATGCTCAGATTGTTCTCCTGGGCAAAGGCACAGAAAGACAAGGTAAACGCAAAGACTATTAACCATATCCTTTTCATTAAGACAAATATAACAATAATCCCCGGATAAAATAATCCCCACGTCACCGTCTGGATGGCGTGGGGATTATATGCTTTTAGACCTTGTTCCTAGAAGGCTGCAATCAGTTCTTCATTAGAGTAAGCGTCGGCGCCGTAGCAGGTCTTCAGATAAGCGAGGCCGTTCAGATAGTCTTCTTCGGTAAAGGAGTCTGTTGCTTCCTTTGCGACTACAACATCATAACCCAGGCAGAATGCATCTGCGGAAGTGTGCCTGACGCACATGTGGGCATGGAGACCGGTCATAACGACGGTCTTGACTCCAAGTTCCTTCAGAAGGATGTCCAGGTCGGTCTGGAAGAAGCCGCTGTAACGTCTCTTGGGTACTACAAAGTCCTTGTCGCAGAGCTCCAGTTCAGGGATGACTTCGGCACCCGGGGTGCCTGCTATTGCGTGGTCTCCCCAGATCTTCAGTTCACGGTCTATTCCGGGGATGTGGGCATCGTTGCAGAAAATCACGGGTACACCCTTCTCACGAGCTGCTCTGAGAAGACGGGCTGTTGCGGGTACGATTGCCTTGCCGCGGTCGCATGCAAGGGCGCCGGTCACGAAGTCGTTGAGCATGTCGACGACCAGGATGGCGGGATGGTTCAGTTTTTCCATTTTTTAAATAAGAATTGTTTACTTACGCACTTCTACCAGTGTGTATGAATATGGTTTAGCAAAGACCGAGCCGAGATTGTCAAGTTTTCGCTCAACTGGTGAAATCTTTAGTGGTTCGGCAGGAGAATTGACGTCCTTAAGGCCTCCGCTTAGGGATATTTCCTTAATCGACGAGGGCTTTCCGAAGCCTTTCACATCCACTTGTACCGGTCTTTCCCTGTTCTCCAGGTTGACTATATGGAGGATGACGCAGTTTCCGTCATCGCTGACAGTGGCGGTCACATCGAGTCCTCCTTCCACCTTGCATTCAACGAGGTTGTTCTGGTGGTGGGAAGAAGCCATCTTCTGGGCATGGAACGGGGGCATCCCCCAGACCTGGGAGGGTGTGAAGAATACCTGGCCCTGATTCCAGGCATTATCGTTCTGGAGATAAGGTTCCAGGGCATTGGCTGCGCTTGATGTAAGCACCCAGTCGCCGTGCCTGCGTACTGCGTTCTGGTTCACCACATGTCCGAGCATCCTCTCCACATTGTGTGTCGCACCGTTCTCTTCGAAGATCGCTATCCTCATTTTGGTGTCGGGATTCCATTCGAGGAACCATTCTTTCATCTGGTCCAGGGTAGGGTCAACCCTGAGTGCCGCGGCAAAGGAATCCGTCGTTGTGTGAAGGTCCCACCATGCGGCCTTGCCGTCTATCCCCTTGAAAACCATCTCCATGAGGGGCTTGAGGTCGGTCCTCCACCATGCCGAGCAGACGAGTTCGAGGGATGGATCCACCTTCAGCATTGCGTCGGCCAGAAGGTTGAAGCGGTCGATATAATGCTGGTAGTTTTCCTTGATGGTCCAGAATATACACTCCTCGTTGCCTAGTTCTATGTACTTTACCCCGTAGGGTTCCGGATGTCCGTCGGCTATCCTCTGGCGTCCTCCCTCAGTGTCAGCACCCCGGTTGAGGTATTCAACCATGAATGCCACTGTTTCAGGCTCTTCTTCCATGTTGATAGCGAAGGAGGGAGTGAAGCCACAGGCTTCAGCCACCTGGACGAATTCGACTATTCCGAAACCGTTGGTCGAGAAGTGGTACCACTGTCCCCTGTAGGGCTGGCGCTTGTCGCGGGGACCTGTCATCTGCTTGAATGAATATTCCTTGGCATTGGTCATTGAACCTCCGTAGCGTAGGAAGGTCAGGCCTTCTTCCACAAGTCCTTGAGCGATGTCTGCCCTGAAAGGATAACCCTTGTAGAGGTCGGTTCCTGTGCCCATCAAGGTCACCTGGTCCAGCATGACCTTACCCTTTCCTTCAATATAGATTGCGAAACGGGCCTTGGGATCCGTGGCATTTGACTTCAGGGTGAAGGAATATTTCTTCCATCCTCCGGAGACGGTACCAATCTTTGTGCGGGCATATTCCCTCGTTCCTTCCTCGTCCTGAAGTGCCACCCAGAGACTTCCGGCATTTCCTTTGGCGAAGAAGTCACCTTTGAACACCTGGCCTTTCTTTATTCCTATACCCCAATGGTTCAGGCTCATGTTGGTGACTCCGACCCTGCCATTGCCTCTGTTCTCAATAACCTGGCACTGCTCCCCGTTGTAGGGATCTTCGCGGTTAAGGGAGAAGGAATATTCAGTTGCTCCTGCAGCATACGGCCGCCACATGGAACTGACCTCGAACTCGCTTTCACGGTTGAGAGGAATGCTCCTATTGCCGTTCCCGTCTTCTAGGCGGAGATTCCGGAACGAAGCGTCGGCATCACGTGTCCTTAGTCCTATCTGACCTTTGGTGAACGGACTCTCATGGTCCGTGGCGACGAAGATCAAGTCTCCGTCCAATGAAACCTTGAAACTGTTTCCCTTGAAATCGATTTCGAGACGGTGCCATTCCCAAGGGTCGAAGCGAAGGTTGACTTTGCCTATTTCCTGCCTTCCTCCGTCAACCTTCCACAGAGTGAAGCGGTTGCCGACAGCAGAGATGCCGAATTCGTAGGCCTTGATGTTCTCGGGGCCCTCCTTTGCGTTTGATGCGTGAAGGAGCAGTCCTGCCGTGCCGGGGCGGATGCTTTCGAACCTGATGTCCACCGCCACCTTCCCGGTTCCTGTTTCAGGCTGGTCCATCATCAGCTTAGAAGAAACGTTGTTGACGGTAGGATAGACGCGGTCTCCTACTCCGTGCCACATTGAATCGAATCTGGTGAATCCGGTGATTCCGGTCACCTTTGCCCCTTCTTCAAAGCTTTCTCCGAAGATTCTCTGGTTATAAATTCCTCCATAGACCTCATGGTTGACATCTTCCATTCCGGACCCGTAGAGGAGGGGACTGACATGGTTGATCACTTTGCCTGGATCAACCGAGATCCTGTCCTGGGCGGCAGTTCCGACACAGAATGCAGCCAATGCGGCACAAATGCAGAGTGTTCTTTTCATGTCAGGACTTTTTGTCTAACAGTTCTTTCTGGATCTGTTCCAGCGACTTGCCTTTTGTCTCGGGCAGTTTGATTGCGAACACCAGGCTTCCGAGGGCTATCAATGCAAAGAATCCAAAGATGAAGGATTCCCGTCCGTCCTTAAAGAGCACAGGGAAGAACCAGGTCAGGAGGGCGGACCAGACCCAGTGGGTCATGCTGCCTAGCATCTGGCCTTTTGCCCTGACACTGTTCGGGAACACTTCGGAGATCACGACCCAGATGGTCGCTCCAAGGGACATAGCGAAGAAGGCTATGTAGCCCATCAGGCAGAGGAGCATATAGTAGCCGTGGATGAGATTGTATTTGAAACCGATGGAAACCATGGACAGGGCGATGAACATTCCGACTGCTCCTACAAGCAGAAGTTGCTTGCGCCCCACCTTGTCGATGAGAGACATGCCCAGCATGGTGAAGACGAGGTTCGTCAGGCCTACTATGATCGAGTGGACCATCGCCCCTTCAGCAAAGACTCCTGACTGTTCGAATATTCTCGGAGCATAGTACAGGATTGCATTGATACCGGTGAGCTGGTTGAAAGTTGCGATAAGGAAGGCAATAAGTACCGGAATGGCGTATTTCTTCTGGAAGAGCCGGTCCCCGGCGTCCGCGGTAGCGTGCAGGGATTCTTCGATTTCCCTTATCTCACCGTCAACGTTTGGTTCGCCGATCATGCCAAGGATGGACTTGGCTTCTGGCTGGCGGTTTTTCTTGACAAGCCAGCGCGGGCTTTCCGGAACGGTTACCAGAAGGGTGGCGAACAACATGGCGGGGAAGGCCTCTATGCCGATCATCCATTGCCAGTCATGGGGAACTCCTTTGACCAGGAAGTTGGAAATGTAGGCCAGGACTATTCCCAGGACTATGTTGAATTGGAAAAAAGCCACGAAACGTCCTCTCCAGTCTGAAGGGGAGATCTCAGCAATGTACATGGGTCCTACTACCGAGGATGCACCCACTGCAAGACCTCCAATGAAACGGAAGAACATGAACGAGTACCAATTGACAATCGTGGCGCTTCCGATGGCAGAGATCAGATACAGCCACGCGATGACAATCAACAGTTTCTTTCTTCCGTACTTCTCTGAAGGCCGGTCACAGATGAATGCACCGATAATCGTTCCGATCAGTGCTGTAGCGATTGTGAAACCATGTGCAAAGCTGGACAAGCCGTAGATTTTCTGGATAGCCTGCTCTGCTCCCGAGATTACCGCCGTGTCGAACCCGAAGAGGAGTCCTCCCAGGGAAGCGACAAAGGCGATATAGAACATTTTTCCTCTGACTTTTGCCATATTCTGAATATTTGTTTTTTTTCTTTTTTACACTTCGAATTCTATCCTGCTGATCACGTGGTCCTGGTAGCATTCGTCCAGTTCGACGAAATAGCCGCTCCATCCCCAGACCCTGACTATCAACTGGCGATGGTTTTCCGGATGGGCTTTTGCATCAAGGAGTTCCTCGCGGTTCACGGTGTTGAGCTGAAGCTGGTGTCCTCCGAGGGTGATGAATGTTTTTACCAGCATTCCCAGCTTGCGGATACTCTCTTCGTTGCTGAAGACCGTCTGGTCGAATTCAAGGGTCAGCGGTCCTCCGTTTATCACCCTTTGCAGGTGGGGCTTGGAGAACGACTTGATCACCGAAATGGGTCCCTTCTGTTTCATGAAAAGGCTCGGTGAATAGTTCGCCGGGATATTTTCCTCGGCAGTGCGTCCGTCCGGCGTAGCACCAAGGTCACGGGCATGCCAGATGTAATACATTGCAGTTCCGGTACCTGCCCTGTAAATGCCACCCCTTTCGTTATGCCTGCCTTCCAGGGCTTTGTCAAAGGAGTCAAGCAGGTCGGTGCCGATAGAATCTACCCAATCTATGTCCTGGCCCATCTTAGGAGCCTCCTTCCGGAGGAGATCCTTCAGCTCGGGATCGTTCTTGAAGTCGGCCTCAAGAGCTGCCAGCAGCCTCTCCGGAGTGACAGTTTTCTCTTCGAAGACATATTTCCTTATGGCAGCCAGGGAGTCGGTTGCAGTGGCGAGTCCGGTACCATGTATTCCGAAATTGTTGTACTTGCAGCCTAGTGAGATATCCTTTGCCCTCTCTATAGTACCATCCATCAGGAGGGACATCATCGGAGATGGAATCATGTAAAGGTCCTTATGCCTGGCGCAGATGCGGTCGGCTTCCTTTCTGATCTCCTTTTCGACAAGGGAATAGAAGGATCCATAGTCCTTGCATTCCTTCAGTCCGGGAAGGGCGTCTTTAACGCAGGCTGCCAGGGAAAGGCCGTCGATGTTCACTATGTCCATCGCCACCTTCGGGATTATGAATTCCCAGCATGCTGCAACTACATAGTTCCGGGCGTCCTCTTCTGAGTAGCCCTTCCTTACAAGCCCTGGGATTACTACGTCGTCGTTGCTGTACTGTGGAAATCCCAGCCCTATTTTCGTGAGCCGTGACCCCATCTCGAAGATTTCGTCCGGAGTGCGGCTGTCCACCCTGATATTGATCTTCGGATCGATAAGCCTTAGCTCGTAGCTGGCCTTAAGGCACATTTCCGAAAGTTCGTTGAAAAGATATTTGCCGTCGGCATCCCTGCCACCCAGCACTATGCTCTGGCCGTTGTCTCCCTGTTGCATTCCGGGGTAGAAGTCACTATCCTTGTTGCAGGTCAGGAAGAATTCCTCCAGAAGGTCGAAGGCCTCTCCCGGGGTCAGGATGCCGTTGTCAATGTCATGCCTGTAATATGGGTACATGTACTGGTCAAACCGGCCCAGGGTGTTGTGATAGTTGTCAGCAGCCCAGATTGCGAAGTGGATGATACGAAGGAGTTGAAGGGCTTCCCGGAAGGTCTCAGCACCCTTTGTACGGACGTTGGCAAGCACTGCCGCGGTGTCCTCCTCGCCGATCTCGCGGGCTTTCTCCTCATAACGGTGTACCAGGTCCTGGAGGGAATCGATGCATGTGAGGACAGATTCCAGGAATATCTTTCCATCTTTTCCAGTGTTCCCTTTCGCCAGTCGTGCCTTGACTTCATCCTTCCGTGCCTCGAGCCCAAGTCGGATGGTGGTCTCATAGTCAGGGCTGATGTTGCTGACAGTGCCGCGCTCATGGATATAATGGGTGGATTTTATTCCTTCCCATTCCTTTTCGGTGTAGATAAAAGGGACGTCCCTGATGGTGCGGGTAAAGACAATCTTTTCACCTGGGAGGATAACCGGATCCTGCTTCTTCATCATCTCCGAAAAGACGGTTGCGCTTCGCATCTGGTCAGGAGTTCCTTCGCGGGCAAAACGTTCGTTCAAGTCCGCAATCCCGGCCTCTTCCGCTGTTTTTACGAAGGCATGGTGCTTTTTCTCAAGCAGATAGGTCCTGAGGGCATCAAGTCTCTCATTCATAGTATCATTGTCTTTATGTTTCTCTTTTCAAACGGTTCAGTGTCCAGCCTCGGTGGGACTTCAGTGTCGAAGCCGGGAAGATATTCACGGCTGACCATTGGGTATTTCGCACCGGCGGTCTTGTGGTAGGGAAGAAGTTCCACCCTCTGGAGACCGGTGGCTCCTTCCAGCAGCGCAGCGGTAGCTTCGAGGTTCTCCCTGCCGTCATTGACGCCAGGAATCAGGGGAATCCTTGCGATGAATGGTTTTCCTGAACCAATCAAGGTCTCCAGGTTGCTGAGAATAAGCGCATTGCTCTGCCCTGTCCACTCCATGTGCCGCTTCGGATCAACCATCTTTATGTCTATCATGACAAGGTCAACCTTATCTGTCACCATCCTGAATACTTCCTTCGGGGCGTAACCGCTTGTCTCAATCGCGGTGTGGATCCTTCCGTCGAGTTTTTCAAGTACTTCCAACAGGAACTGCGCCTGTGATAACGGTTCTCCGCCGGTGAAGGTCACGCCACCTCCGTTCATCTTGAATATTTCCTCGTTCCTAAGTAGTTTGGACGCCAGTTCTTCGGGGGACAATCTTTCCCCGCAGACGCTTTTCTCTCCCTTTTTAACCATCGTTTCGGGTTCGAAACCCTGTCCCTCGGGATTATGGCACCATGTACAACGCAGGGGACAACCCTTAAGGAAAACAGTGGTACGTATTCCAGGGCCGTCATGGATTGCGAATTCCTCTATGCTGAAGACAGTTCCAGATGTCATCTTAAAAATGTGGCGCAGATTATACGAATATAACTCATTTTTCTGAGTATTACTCCATTTTTTGCCATAAGAATACTATCTTTACAACCCAAATGAACCGTAGGAACTACAGATCGAGGAATATCCTGACTATTGCTTTCGTAGTCATGATGCTCTTCAATTATGCCAATGCCACAATGTTCTGGCATTGCCACAAGATTGGAGGCTCTTCGATAATGCATTCCCACATCTATTGGAAAACGCACGCTTCGGGCAATTCCGACGGTGGACACACGACGGGGCAGATCCAGATCCTCGACATTATCTGTCACTCAGACTGCACTGCCGGCACCATACCTGAAATCCATCTGGAGAGATATGATGTCTTAGAGTATGTTTTCCAGGATGAGATTGTTCCAGTAGTCAGTACGGATCATTCAAACACCCTTTCTCTCAGGGGCCCTCCTTCGCTGGTTTGATGTTATCCGCGCCTTCTTTGGCGCAAATGATTATCATTGACGAACCAGCAAATAAACATGAAATACAATTTTATCGCGCTGATGCTCCTTGCATCGGTATTGTGTGGATGCAGGACCGGAAAAAGTAACGACGGAGAGTCGTCGACCGGATTCATCCTCGAAGGAAACAAAGTCAAGATAGAAGCAGGGTCTCCCCTTGAGAGTAAACTGAAACTGACCCAGCTGCAAAAAGAAGATATCAATCAGGGGTTTACTGTGACGGCAAGTGTCTCGCCAAGGCCTGACGGCTATGCCGAAGTCGGTGCACCATTCAACGGAAGGGTGACGCGTTCGGCGGTACGCCTGGGAGACAGGGTCTACAGGGGACAGGTACTCTTTGAAATGTCTTCCCCGGATTTCATGGCAGCCGTAAAGGACTATCTTGAAAGCAACAACGCATATTCGGTGGCCTCTGCTAACCTCAGCCGCAAATCTTCGCTGCGGGAGTCCGGGGTAGTGTCCGAACGGGAGTGGGAAGATGCGAAGAGGGAGGCGTCTGATGCAGAGACGGCCCTTGCCCTTTCACGCCAGGTTTTGTCTGTCTTCGGGGTTAATCCCGCAAATGTCCAGATGGGACAGCCTCTGAGGGTGATTTCGCCGATTTCGGGCACTGTCGTGAAGAATAACCTGGTACTCGGTCAGATACTCTCTGATGATTCTGAACCGCCTGTGGTTGTCGCCGACCTGTCCAGGGTCTGGGTGACCGCCAATGTCCGGGAGAATTCCGTCCGCAGGCTGGCAAAGGGTCAGGAGGCATCCGTGATCCTTCCTTCGGGAGATCCGCTTTCCGGGAACATTTTCTATGTAGGGGATATCCTTGATGACAAGACCAGGACGATCCCTGTGGTGATAGAATGTCTCAATCCGGAAAAAACCCTGAAGCCAGGGATGTTCGTATCGTCTCGTTTCACTGTCAATGACAAGGATGCGATAGTCATCCCTGCTACCGCTGTGTTCCAGAGCCAGGAGCATCCGTTCGTCTATGTCCTGGAAGAGGGGTTGACCTTCGAGAAAAGGCCAGTCCGGCTTGAAAGCCTGGACGCCGGCAAGATGCTTGTCCTGGAAGGCCTTGATGAAGGAGAGACGATCATTGCAGATGGTGGCATTTATCTAAGCCGTTAGGAGACATGGACGCATTCTTCAAGTACCTGCTAAGGCGGAGATGGCTCATCGCCTCCATCTTCTTCGTGTTGTGCCTTTTCGGAATATATTCATGGACAAGGCTTTCCATCGATGCCTATCCCGATATCGCTGACGTTACCGTCCATGTGGTCACCCAGATTCCGGGACTTGCCGCGGAAGAGATCGAGCAGCAGATCACTATCCCGCTTGAAAGGGCGTTGAACGGTCTTCCTTCCCTTACAATGATGAGGGGCAAGAATTCTTTCGGGTTATCCCTGATCGTTCTGGTATTCGAAGATGGGACAGACGATTATTGGGCTCGCCAACGAGTCCAGGAATGCATAGGCGATGTCGAACTTCCCTATGGCGCCGTCCCTGAATTGAATCCCCTCACTTCCCCTACCGGGGAGATTTACCGTTATGTTCTCGTCGGAGACAATTCCGTTTCTCTCAGGGAACTGTCCGACTTGAACCAGTGGACGGTGATTCCGGCGTTGAAGCAGGTCCAGGGAGTTGCGGATGTCAGCAATTTCGGAGGTTTGACTACCCAGTACCAGATAGAGATCGATCCTGACAGGCTTGCGGCCTACGATCTCTCCCTCGATGAGGTAACGGAGGCCCTGGAAAGGAATAATTCCAACGCTGGCGGAAGCCGTATCTCGGTCGGTGACGTGAGCTATGTCATCCGTGGAATCGGCCAGGTTACCGATCTCGAGGACATGGGAGGCATAGTAGTCAAGAACGACGACGGTGTGCCGGTGTTCCTGAGGGATCTCGGAGAATTGAAATACGGCAACCTCGAACGGAAAGGCATCCTCGGATACGTCGATGACGAAGTTTCGTTCAGCGACGGAGTGGAGGGTATCGTGCAGATGCTTCGTTACCAGAACCCTTCCGAAGTACTCTCGAAGGTCCATAAGGTTGTGGATAACCTTAACGATAATGTACTTCCTGAGAATGTCCGGATCAAGATGTTCATGGACAGGACCGAGCTGGTCGGAACGACCTTGCATACTGTACAGCACACACTGTTGTTCGGAATGCTGCTTGTCATAGCAATTCTCCTTCTCTTCTTAGGAAGTCCCCGGAGCGCCCTTGCAGTGGCGATCACCATCCCGATAGCCCTTCTTTTCGCTTTTATCCTGATGCACCTGACGGGTATTCCGGCCAATCTCCTTAGCCTTGGAGCAATTGATTTCGGAATCCTTGTGGATGGAGCCATAGTGATGATGGAAACAGTTTTGAAACTCAGGGAAGAGGACACATCAAAACCTTTGTACGGCGACTCCGTAGTAACCCACGTGAAGGAAGTAGCCAGGCCTATACTGTTCTCCACCCTGATCATCATAATGGCTTATCTGCCGCTG
>CAMHFA010000019.1 GCA_946184255.1 uncultured Bacteroidales bacterium | reverse complement strand
GGCACGTGTTCAGCGCCCTGAATTTCCCTCCGGAGCATCCGGCCCGTGACATGCAAGGGGGTCACGCTCCAGGACTATTCCGGCCCCGTCGAACGGGACATCGACCTGCGATCCCGTCACAAGGGCCATCAAGGCATTGATCATCTGGGCAGACCGGAAATCGGCCATAGCGGAATTGGTCGCCTCCTGAACTATTATGTCTAAAGGATCGGCGGTCCATCTGGAATACGTACCGTTCTGGGGATCCCGCGCCTTGACATTATGATCTACAAACTTCTCTTCCCCAAGGCCGAAGCGATTGATATAATCCTTGACGGTTATCCATTCGACCCTGACCTCCGGATGCTCCCTGTTGAAGCGGACAATCTTGTCGTAGGTGTCACTGAAATGCTGCGGGATCTCATAATCCTCTTCAATGACTATGAGGGAGTTCTCCGGAGCTCGGGCTATCTTATCAAGCAATCCGGCCCTGGATGTCGGGACACACACAGAGGTGGTGCCGTCCAGGCCTTTCAAGGTGAAAGGACGGAAGACATCGCCGCCCGTAATGACCGGAACCCACGATACTCCGCTTTCCTTGAATATCCAGGGCAACTGTGGATGGTATGCCCGTTCCTGCAAGTAGAAACCGTCCGTAGAGCCTGAAATGCTTTCAATAATCTTAGTGCCCAGCCATGCGCAACGGTAATTGGTTTCCCCGTCCATATTTACGTTTACAGGTTCCGAATAGAATGTTCCTGTAAAGTTCAGCTGCCCCTTTCGCTGCAGTTCAAGAGCATGGGATATAACTTCCGGAGCGGTTATCAACAAGGAGCCTGCGGTCTGCCCGGAGAACTGGACCTGCCCTTTGAAATCTGGATGCTCATCCATGAAATCCAGCAGGTTGCCATAGATGACCGGGAACTGTTCCCAGATAGTTGTGCGTACATAACGGTCATAGTTCATGTTGCCATGAAGGATGAAACTCATGTAAACAGTCCGCGGCTGATCCTTTCCAAGCACAGCGAAAGGGATCAAAGCCATGAGGGACAGTCCCAACAGAAATCCTTTACATTTCATCTGAAATCTTGATTACTCTGTTTCGTCAAATGTAAAATCTTCCCATGGGAGCTCCGCATCCTTCCCGTCATCGAGGACTGCGGCGGCATGGCAGAGCATGGGGTATTTTGACAGGTCAGCCTGCCCGAGTTCCGCCTTCCTGGCCATTGCAGCATAGACCCTGCGTGAGACCACGAGACTTTCAAGAGTTACTCCCGAGAGGATCTCTAGGGCTTCCTCATAGGTTTTCCCTTCTCCAAGAAGGATTCCTATTTTGCGCGTACGGCCTCCGTAAACGGTCACGTAAAGGTCACCTATTCCTATGTTCTCACAATTACGGCTGGCACCCTGCATTTCAAGAAGTAGCCTCATCTCCTTAACCGCCTGATAGAATGCAGCAGCCTGGGAATTGAAATGAAGCCCGGCTTGCGGACCGTTATGACGGTTGACCAAACCGATCGTCATGGCAATCGCCAGTGCGTAACCGTTCTTCAGGGCGACAGCACTCTCCAGACCCTCCACATCATTCGTAAGGGATATATGATAATAAGAGGTTTGCATGGCCTCTTTCATCATCCTAATAGTCGCAGAATCCTTACCGCAGAAAGCCACCTCGGACTGGTCGTGATAAACCAGTTCATAGGAAGTGCATGGACCGCCTATAGCACAGATCTCACGGTTGATTCCTTTTTGGGCCAGAGCCCTTTTCCAATACTCTGGGTATGAGATCAAAGTTCCGTCATCGAGGTTTATCAATCCCTTTGTAACGGACAGGACAGGCATCGATGGATCCAGTTCCGAAAGTATATTATCAAGGAACCAGTACACCCCAAAAGATGAGACACCTCCAATAACAAAGTCAGCCCCGTCAACAGCTTCCTTCCATTCCTCATAGAAGTAATACTTGACACCCTCAGGGAAAGGATAGTCGAACTTGGGATGCCTACCTGTCTTTTTGCAGGCCTCGATTATTTCCTTATCCAGAGGGGTCCCCACCAGGCGGACATCATGTCCGTTCTCCCTGGCAGGGAATGCCAACGCAGATCCCATCATTCCGGATCCGATAATTGTAATTGTCTTTTTCATAATTGGTTATTAGCTTTCTTCTCAAGTTTTAGCATCAATGGAATAAGAGCCAGGAGATAGACTATGCAAACAGCGAGCACCAGGACCGCTCCGTTCTGGTTGCCTGCCGCATCAGAGGCGGCTCCCATTATCACCGGAACAAGGGCTCCACCGCTCACACCCATAATCATGAGCCCTGAAATCTCGTTATCCTTTTCAGGTGCGGTATTGAGTGCCTTCGCGAAGATTATGGGGAATATGTTCGAGTTTCCTGCACCTATAAGTCCGACACATACATAGAGTGCTGCCACGCTACTGGCGAATAGAAGCCCAACCACTCCGACGAATATCAGCAAGGCGCTGATTATGAAAAACCTGGATGCCGAAATCCTGGAAAGGATGAACGTGCCGGCAAGACACCCGAAAGTCCTTACCAGGAAGTATAGGCTCGTGGCGTATCCTGCCTGGTCAAGGGTCATGGCGGCCCTTTCCTGCAAGATCTTTGGTGCGGTAATGTTAATGCCCACATCTATTCCTACATTCATCACTATTCCTATGAAGAGCATCAGGATGCTCCCCATCCCCAGCATGCGGAAGCAGTCGGAGAACGAAGACGCCTTGTCACCTGTCTCCTGCTCCTTTATTTCCGTAACTGCAAGCCAGGCCAGGACCGCTATGTCGATAACTGCAAAAATGACGAAGAGGAATTTCCAGTCCCCGAGTCTCAAGGCAGCCTGTACCGCCAGGATCGGAGCAAGGAATGATGCAATGGCCTTAATGAACTGCCCAAGGGTAAGGAAACTGGGCTGCTTCTGGGGGCTGACAAGGCTGGCTACCAGAGGATTGAGGGACACCTGGATGAAAGTGTTTCCTATCCCTATCAGGGAGAAAGCCAGTATCATGGAGACAACGCTGTAGGATACAAATGGAATTACGAGTCCCAACAGGGTGACCACCATGCTCAGAAGAACCGTTTTCTTCCTTCCTATCCTGTTCATCATTATGCCGGTAGGCACGGATAGGACCAGGAACCAGAGGAACATCATCACTGAAAACGCATTCGCCGCAGTGTCACCAAGGCTGAAATCCTGCTTGAGATAATTGGTAGCTATGCCCACAAGGTCACAATAACCCATGATAAAGAAAGCCAGGAGCACGGGCAGAATCCTGGAAATCTGTCTGTTTTTTTCCATAACGGTAAAACTTGCCATTATCCTCTTACAAAGATAACAAATTTGAATATTTATAGGGAAATTGTTAGTTTTGCTTATATAAACTAATTACCAATTAAGAACTAAATAGGACATTGGCCAAATTATGTTCAAAATTCTGACTCGAGAAATGCTGACACCCAATATCTGCAAGATGGTAGTGTCGGCTCCAAGAATTGCCAAGGCTGCTTTACCTGGGCAGTTCCTTATCGTCCTTGCAAATGAAGAGGGCGAACGTATTCCTTTAACAATCAGCGACTACAACCGTGAAGCAGGCACAGTGACAATCGTCACCCAACTGATCGGGGCTTCCTCCGCCGCCATCATCGCCAAGGAAGAAGGAGAGTTCTTCCGTGACGTCGTCGGACCGCTGGGGAATCCTTCTGAATTCGTCAACATGGACGAAAGCCAGCTCAAGGGGCAACGCTACATATTCATAGCCGGAGGTCTCGGTACCGCTCCTGTCTATCCACAGGCGAAATGGCTCCATGACAGGGGCATTGCTGTGGATGTCATCATAGGTGCCAGAACGAAAGACCTCCTTATCTACACCGAGGAGCTGGGCTCTGCCTGTGACAACCTCTTTCTCTGCACCGACGACGGAAGCGCAGGCTTCCACGGAGTCGGAACCGCGTGCCTGGAACAACTCGTTGCCGAAGGACATGAATATACCAAAGCGGTAGCGATAGGTCCGATGATCATGATGAAGTTCGCGACCCTCACCTGCAAGAAACTTGGGATTCCCATCGATGTCAGCCTGAACATGCTGATGGTCGATGGTACCGGAATGTGCGGAGCCTGCAGGGTGACCGTTGCAGGAAAGACCAGGTTTGCCTGTGTTGACGGACCTGAGTTCAACGGCTACGACGTCGATTTCGATGAGGCGATGAGGCGTCTTGGACAGTACAAGGCCGAAGAGGCTGAGGAGAAGGCTAAATACGTGAAGTGATATGGCAGAGAGAATTCCCAGAGTACCGGTAAGGGAACAGGATCCCAAGGTACGTGCACATAATTTCGATGAGGTTTGCTACGGCTACAACCTCGAAGAGGCAATGACAGAAGCATCGCGCTGCCTCCATTGCAAGAACCCACGCTGCGTTACCGCATGCCCGGTCAGCATAAAGATTCCCGAGTTCATCGCCAAGGTCAAGGAAGGCGACATCCATGGCGCAGCGGCGATAATTGCCGAGGATTCCTCACTTCCTGCAGTCTGCGGTCGAGTATGCCCTCAGGAGACCCAGTGCGAAGGCAGTTGCATCCTAGGAGTGAAGGGAGAACCGGTGGCCATAGGCAAGCTTGAGAGGTTCGTTGCCGACCACACTTCAGAAGGTGTGGCACATCCGTCAGTAGAGGGGAAATCCAAGAAAGTGGCGGTGATCGGGTCCGGCCCCGCCGGACTGGCGTGCGCATCCGACCTTGCAAAATGGGGATATGACGTCACCATATTCGAAGCTCTCCACAAGGCTGGCGGTGTCCTCGAATACGGCATCCCCGAGTTCCGTCTCCCGAAGGAGAAAGTCCTGAAAAAAGAGATCGAGGAGGTTAAAGCCCTTGGTGTAAAGATTGAAACCGATGTCATCATAGGCCGTACCGTCTCTATCGACAGCCTGATTGACGACGAAGGTTTCGAGGCAGTTTTCGTGGGTACCGGAGCCGGACTGCCCAAGTTCATGGGAATCCCTGGCGAGAATCTGAATGGAGTCTTCTCCGCCAATGAGTTCCTGACCCGCAACAACCTCATGAAAGCCTTCAGGGAGGATTACATGACTCCTATCCATGCAGGCGCCAAGTGCTGTGTAGTAGGAGGAGGAAACGTCGCCATGGATGCCGCCAGGACTGCCCTCAGGCTCGGAGCCGACACATCTATCATCTACCGCCGAACCGAGGTGGAACTGCCTGCACGCAAGGAGGAAGTCCACCACGCAAAGGAAGAAGGAATAGACTTCAGGATGCTTACCAACCCGGTTGAGATAATAGGAGATGAAAAAGGATGGGTAAAGGCACTGAGATGCATAAAGATGGAACTTGGAGAACCTGATGAGAGCGGACGACGCTCCCCGGTCCCGATTCCCGGTTCCGAATTCGAAATCCCTACCGAAACCGTTATCATGGCCTTGGGTACTGCACCCAATCCTTTGATTATCAACAAGACAAAGGGTCTTGAAGCGACCAGGAGAGGCGGACTGGTAGCCGATGAAGACGGAAGGACCACACGCGAAGGCATCTTCGCTGGCGGCGATGCCGTCACCGGCGCCGCCACCGTCATCCTCGCTATGGGCGCCGGAAGGAAGGCGGCCAAAGCCATCGATGAATATTTAAAGACCAAGTAATATGCTGATGCTCACCATTGCGGCAGTCGCTCCTGCCCTGATCCTGCTCTGGTATGTTTACCACAAGGACACAGAGCCCGAGCCCTCCAGGTTGATATTCAAAGGGTTCTTTTACGGAGGGCTGTCCGCACTCCTTTCGACCCTGATCTCCGGTCCCCTTTTGAACATGGGGTTTTACACCACGGAGCCATCGACATGGGGGGAAGCGATCAAGATAGCCTTCTTTGGGGCTGCCATACCGGAAGAGACTGCCAAGCTGCTTATGCTTTGGCTGCTCCTCCGCAACTGCCAGGAGTTTGACGAACGCTATGACGGAATAGTTTACGCCACAACCATAGGACTCGGATTCGCTGCTTTTGAAAACATAATGTACGTGATCAGCGCCGGAGCGAACTGGGTGGACGTAGCCTTCACAAGGGCGCTCTTTGCCGTTCCGGGTCATTTCGCCTTTGCCGTGATGATGGGTTATCACTATTCCCGTTTCAGTTTCAACAGAAAGGAACGGGACAGCGCCAGGATCAAGATGTGGCTTTACCCTGTCCTCCTTCATGCAGCGTATGACACCCTGTGCTTCTTCAGTGAATTGAGCGGAGCCCTTTCATTCCTTATCACCCTCGTCCTGATCGGATTCTGCCTATGGCTCTTCAAGAAGACCAGGAGATTGATCCTCGACGAAGCCGAAAGGAATGAGTACGTTGGATCCGGCCCGAGCATCCGCGCCAATGGCTATGACATCAACCACGACTGGTCGGGCATGCCCGAAGACCAGGATAATTTCAAATAAATGAGAAAGAACTTACTTATCCTCTCATTGCTGGCCTTAGCGTTCCCTGTCTTCGGGCAGGAGTACTATGAAGGAGAGAGTTGTACCAGCATCATGGTCGGCAGGCTTGCCTCAACCGACGGTTCAGTCATAACCTCCCACACTTGTGACGGCCGCTACCGCACATGGGCATACATGGAACCTGCCGCAGATCATGAGCCAGGAAGCATGCATCAGGTTCTCCGGGGTACTATGCACACCTCGTTCCATGGTGACACAACCAGGGTGAAGGTGATGGGTGAAATCCCTGAGGCCTCCCATACCTATGCCTATCTTAATACTGCCTATCCCTGCCTGAATGAGAAGCAGCTCGCCATCGGGGAAACCACCTTCAGCGGTCCGAGGGTCCTCATCAACCCGGCAGGATGGTTCACCATCGAAGAACTCGAGAGGATTGCCCTGCAGAGATGTGACAATGCCAGGGACGCCATCAAGCTGATGGGATCACTGGCTGAACAATACGGGTATGGAGACAGCGGAGAATGCCTGACGGTAGCCGACAAGAAAGAAGTCTGGCAGTTCGAGATAGTTGGTGTCGGTAAGGACAAGATCGGTGCCGCATGGGTGGCAAAGAGGGTCCCCGACGACCATGTGGCCGTTTCTGCGAATATCCCGAGGATCGGAAGGATTGACCGCAAGGACAAGGACATGATGGCTTCCGACAACCTTGAGCAGGTAGCGAAGGAAAATGGCCTCTGGGACGGGAAAGGCAAATTCCTGTTCTGGAAAGCCTTCAATTCCGATCCTGAGAAAGGAAAGAACTTCAAGGAAAGGGAGTATTTCATCCTGAATCATTTTGCACCTTCCCTAAAGCTTCGTTTCGACGCCGATGAACTCCCCTTCTCAGTTAAACCGGAAAAGAAGGTGGACATCCGTGAAGTCACAGCCCTCTTCCGTGAAACCTATGAAGGAACCGAGTTTGACATGACCAGGAACTGGAAGCTCGCGAGGCCGGCTGGACGTGACCATGAAGCCGACACTGTTGTCAGCCCCTTGGCAAATCCCTGGCTCACAACGACGATGAGGAACACCCTAAACACCATCGCTCCAGGTACAATCGATTTCAAGAGAACCGTAGCAGTTGCGTGGTGCGCCTATTCACATGTGACCCAGCTCCGCTCATGGCTTCCCGATGCGATAGGAGGTATCTGCTGGCTCTCAGTCGACAATCCTGCCCAGAGCCCAAGGATCCCAGTTTTCTGCGGCACCACGGTGCTTCCCGAAGGCTTCTGGACTTGTGGCCAGAACAGTTATTCAGAGAACTCCGCCCTCTGGAGTTTCAGGAGGGCCAACAAACTGGCCACCCTTTCATGGCAGACCACCAAGGAAGGCTTCAACAAGGAAGTGATGAGACTTGAAGACCTGGCTTTCGAAGGGCTCCCTTCGAGCGAGGCTTCCCCTTCCATGCTCAATTCCTACACTGCTTTCATCTACAATGAAGCAGTGCGTTCATGGAAGGCTATGGAAGAGAAATACTGGATGCAGTTCGGAATGGGCTTCTAATACACATGCACCGAGGTCGCATGGGCCGAGGGCAGGTAGTTAATTCCCCACCAGCAAATCTGAAGGCAGACAAAGGCCAACAGCAGGATCCACATCGCTGTCTGATGGTCCTTTGGACGGGCTATCCTGAAATGGATGTAAAGGAGATAGGCCAGCCATGTGATGGCTGCCCAGGTCTCTTTGGGATCCCATCCCCAATAGGTCCCCCATGCTTCCTGGGCCCATAAGGCTCCGAACAGCATTCCGAAGGTAAGGAAAGCCATGCCGGTGGCCACAAGATTGTCAGTGGTCGCCATGTCCTCTGAGGTAGTCTTCTCTTTTCTGAATATGAGGATGTACAGGGCCATGAGCGTAGCGGCGCCGAGTACTCCGTAGGAGAACATGTACACTATCACATGAGGGGCGAACCATGGACTCTGCAGGGCAGGCATAAGAGCCTTCGAATGGATTTCCGGTTTCAGGAGGTTGACAACTATGAACACCGTGGCCATTATCGTACCGAATGACAGGATCCATTTGTACTTCCACCTGCCGTAAACGATCATTCCGGCTACTGCCAGGAAGAAGGAGTACCAAAGCCTTGTCTCCCCCATCGTCCTAAGCGGAGGACGCTCAAGGGATATCCACATAAGGAGGATGAAGGTGAAGAACACAAGGAGCCCCAGGCAATATGCGGCGATTGCCGGCTTCCTGTTCTTTCCGGTCCATGCGAGGGCAGAACCGACAGCCCAGAGGATCACCGCTGCGGCGGCAAACCAGATGAATGAATCCCAACTCATTTCGATTCCTCCTTTTTAAATCCGACAATCATCATCAGGAAAGCTCCTGCCAGCATCATGAAGATTCCTGCATAAACAAAAGGTAGCCATGGATCCTTTACGAGCTGGAGGACACTGATCTTGCTCTCCACTCCGGCTTCAGAGTCGTAGTCATACTGGTACATCTTCCATCCGTCAACCTCCATAGGCTTGTTGACCTCAATCACACCGGGGATTTCATGACCGGACTTCCCTTTCACGACCACATCGGAGGCAAACCTCTTGGGCATACCGTTGGGATAGGTCTCCATCACAAAGTCATTCAACTGAACTGAAAGACCTGTTTCCACTTTCCGCCCATCTTCGCTGACTCCGACAGTTTCAACCCCTCCTTCATTCAGGGTCATCTCCAGAGTCTGCTTGTCAACACTTCCAAGGGTAGCACAGACAAGGGTCACAAAAAGGCCGAGATGGTTCAAAAGAGCCGGTATCTCTTTCCAGGAATGACAAACACGAAGCAGATGGTTGATCGCCACCAATCCCACTACAGTTGTCAGCCAGACATAGCACAGGACAAAAGGCCAGAAAGTAATCATGTTTCCGAGCCACCCTCTTTCGGGAATCTGCGCTGTCAAACCCATCACGATGGTCATCAACAACGTACAGGCAATCGAAGGTACGGCTGCAGAAGGCGAGCCAAGCCATCCGAAGAAACCGACCTTATGCCTCAAGGCAAAGGCGATGACAAGGAAAGCCAGAAAAACAACCAGCAGGATCAGGTTTACCGGAGAGGACATCGACTCCCACCTGACAGGCCCACGGACGACCTGGATGATAAAACCTGCCAGGACAAGGATACCCCCGAATATGAATCCGAGAGACAATTTCCATGGTTTGGCGAACAAAGGCATGTTTGGGGTTCTTTTATACAACTTGACAAATATAGGTAAAAATAATTTTTTATAAATTTGCATGAATGCTCAGAAAGATCGAAATAGTCCCTACCCTTCTGGCGATGCTGATCGTGTTGTTTACTACATTCGTTCCGCATCACCATCATCAGGCCATGATCTGCCTTGTCAAGGAGGTCTGCGTAATGGACGGTTGCTGTGACGATGAGCACACCATGCATTCAGATGCAAACCATGAAGAGGACGAAAGCCATTGCGTCTCTCATGAAAAATACTGTCCGTCAGACAATCTGAGGTTGGATTTTCCCCAGGAACCAGTGATTGTGTCATCCATCCTCCTGGTCCCCTCTGCATGTCTTTCCGGGAACTCAGTCCTCCGCCCTGCATTCTTCAAGGATTTGGCGGCATCCACGCCACCTATTCTCACCTGGAGGATCAACTGCTGATTTTCAAAGGCAATTAAATGACTTCCTGTGACGTACGCAGGAAGTGATTGTACGTCTTTGATAATCAACAGAGTTTTATCCAATGAAAAGAATCATAAGCATCTTAATGGCATCCTATGCCATCCTGATAATCGGTGGTTGCGCAGGCAACCATGGAAAGGAATCGCATGAGCATGAACATGAGCATGAAGAAGAAGCCGCTCACGAGCACGATGGGTGTATAGAGATAAGTCCAGAACGCCAGGAAGCACTCGGGATCGCTGTTGACACGGTTTCAACCGGAGAGTTCAACGAGATAATCCACACCAGCGGTCAGATAGTGTCCTCCAATGGAGACGAGATGACCATCGTGGCAAAGAGCGAAGGAATCGTATCCCTCCGAGGGCTCAGTGAAGGATCCGCAGTCGGGAAGGGATCTGGAATAGCCACTATCTCAACTCGCGAGATAGGTGGTGGAGACAGGCTTGCGAAGGCCGCAATCACCTATGAGACAGCAAAGAAAGAATACG
>CAMHFA010000018.1 GCA_946184255.1 uncultured Bacteroidales bacterium | reverse complement strand
GAATACCGAGAATGAGAGCGGAGGGACTGTAGCCCCAACCTGGCGGCCTTCCCCATTGAATTGGAACGCCTCAGGGACGACCTTTGAAGGAGCTTCAAGAGTATTCTCGGCCATTCGGTCGGAACAGTCCAACCGAATCCCTTCCACGGCACTGACCACATCCTTTTTCTTCAGTCCGGTAAAATTGAAGGACACCTCACGGGGCTCGTCAGATGTATTGGCGACCTTTACATATATTCTTGAACCATCTTGTACGGCACTGGCGAACAATCCTCCCTGTCCTTCTGCCCCTGTGACATTGGCACCATCCATTTTCAATGAGATGACATTCTTCCCCTTGAAACGTCCATACAGTTCCTGGACATGCCAGCTCACAGTCCTGAACGAACGCAGGTTATCGTACCATATCAGGTCAGGTCGCCATTGCCATCCTTCCACATGGGCGAACAGCGGAGCATAGGTGGCCATGTGGACAACATCCGCATTACGTTCTATCCCTGTCATGAAGGCTGCTTCCAGCAATGATGCATACGCATGGTTCCACTTTGCACCTCTGGCATGACAGGCATATTCACCTGCAAAGACCTTCGGTCCCTTTCGGTCATAGTTGTCATAACGCGCTCCCTGGGCCAGGAACCAGTCATAGGGACGATAAAAATGCTCGTCAACCAAATCGACTCCAATCCTCCTCATCTCGGGCCAGAGATAATCGAACTGTTCTCCTTCCGAGCCAGGTCCGCTGGAACCCACAATCTTTATCCCGGGACAAGCCGCGCGGATAGCCTTGACAAAGGGTTCCAATCTTTCGGTGTACAGGGATCCCCATTGCTCATTGCCTATACCTATGTATTTGAGATTGAATGGTTCCGGGTGTCCCATCTCAGCACGGAGCCTTCCCCACTCAGATGTCACGGGGCCGTTTGCAAACTCCACCAGGTCAATCGCATCCTGAATATATGGCTGAAGGTCATCGACAGGCACATGGGCGCTTTCATCATCGTTTTGGAACTGACAGGCAAGACCGCAGCTGAGGATTGGGAGCGGTTCGCTGCCTATCTCTTCAGAAAGCTGGAAGAATTCGAAGAAGCCCAGTCCCCCGCTCTGATAATAGTCAGGATAGAAACGATAGGTGAAAGTGTACTCCCAACGGTTCTCGTTCAAGGGACGGTTCTCTACTATCCCGACTGTGTTCTTCCAATTATAACGGGTCGCCAGATCCGTTCCTTCGACGATACATCCTCCCGGAAAACGGAATATTCTCGGGTGTAGATCTGCCAAAGCCTGGGCCAGGTCCTTCCTGAGCCCGTTCCGATGGCCTTTCCAGGTGTCAACCGGAAAGAGGGACACATGCTCAAGATCCGTGGTAATCCTTTTACCTTCAAGGAATAATCGCAATACAGCCTTATCGAGGGTCGCGTCTGGCTTAAGGACCACCTCATATTTCTTCCATTCCTTTCCGGATATCTCCAATTTGCCACGGCATAAAGTGTGGGTCTCGCTCATAGATGAAGGGTTGACCAGTTCAACGCGAAGCTCTGACGTGCCTTCTTCAGGTACCCTGGCCCAGACGCTGAACCTGTAGCTCTCCCCTTCCTTGATTCCGATTCCGAAAAAGCCTTCGTTCTCCAGGCCTGTCCATTTGTGCGGATGGCCGGGATCCGAGAGACGGACATAGTGGGGATTCCGGTCAAATGGACCATCCCCAAGTACTGTCACCTTACCGAAAGCCTTCCAGCCCTGCAAAGCATCATCCGGATATTCGAATGAACGGTTCTTCACCAGTTCGGCATAGAGACCGCCATCAGCGGCGAAGTTGATGTCTTCGAAGAATATCCCGTACTGGGTATCATTGACAGGTGCCCCGGGCTTACGCAGATCGATGTCCATCGTGTAGGATTGTCCGAATGAAGGGAACGAAACTGCTGCAAGCAAAAACAGAATGGAAAGGAAATGCTTGTACATGGCGATAGGATCATTTTTTACAAATATATTAAAGAAAGAATGATTATCTTTATACCCAAACTTGGAAAAATAATGTTTGATAACCACATTCTAGCGGCAGTGGCTGACCTGAACCGCATTTCGCTTGCCTCCTGGGACTGGATCGTAATAGCGGTTTTCTTCCTTGCCATGGTCTGGATAGTCCTGGACACCACCCGTAAAAAGAAGGAGACCTCCGGAGATTATTTCCTGGACGGACGTGCCGCCACCTGGATAGCGATCGGAGCATCTATTTTTGCATCCAACATCGGCAGTGAACATCTTATCGGCCTTGCAGGCGCCGGCGCCACTTCCGGAATGGCCCAGGCCCATTGGGAGATACAAGGCTGGATGATTCTCGTCCTCGGTTGGGTCTTCGTTCCGTTCTACCAGCGGAGCATGGTTTACACCATGCCGGAGTTCCTGGAGAGACGCTATAACAGCCAGAGCCGTGGAATCCTGACTTATCTTTCCCTTGCGAGTTATGTCCTGACCAAGGTCTCCGTGACGGTGCTGGCCGGAGGACTGGCCCTGAACACCCTTCTAGGGATCAATTTCTGGGTAGCTGCGATGGCGCTTGTGATACTGACCGCCATTTACACCATAATAGGAGGAATGGAATCCGTCCTCAAGACATCGGTCCTCCAGACCCCCATCCTGCTTCTGGGATCCCTTGTAATACTGGTCATGGGACTTAAGGAGGTCGGAGGCTGGAATGCGATGATGGACATATGCAACGCCCAGCCGGTCAATGACCTCGGCGATTCGATGACAACCCTCATGCGAAGCGGTCAGGACAGTGCCTTCCCCTGGTATGGAGCCCTGTTCGGATCCATGATCATAGGTTTCTGGTACTGGTGTACAGACCAGTTCATCGTGCAAAGGGTTCTTTCGGGTAAAGACCAGAAAGAGTCCCGCAGGGGGACCATTTTCGGAGCATACCTTAAGCTCCTCCCCGTTTTCCTGTTCCTTATCCCCGGCATGATAGCCTTCGCCCTGACCAAGAAACCGGATTCAGCAATAGGGGCACAACTGGCTGCAGCGCTGATTCCTGATTCAGCCACCGGAGCACTCCAGAATCCTGACCTGGCTTTCCCGATGCTTGTCAACACTTTGCTTCCCGTAGGGCTGAAGGGAGTGGTCATCTGCGGAATCCTGGCCGCCCTGATGAGTTCACTCGCATCCTTGTACAACTCATCGGCGATGCTATACACGATTGACATCTACAAGCGCCGCCATCCTGAGACCGCAGAGAAGAAACTGGTCAAGATCGGAAGGATCGCCACTGCAGTCATAGTGGTATTCGGAGTCCTGTGGATATTCGTCATCCAGGCCATGGGTAAGAACCTCTACGACTACATCCAGAGTATCCAGAGCCTCCTTGCCCCTGCGATTGCAGCAGTGTTCCTCCTTGGAATATGCTGGAAGAAAACTACTCCCAAGGCCGGAATGTGGACTCTCATCCTTGGTCTCATACTCGGTTTCACAAGGCTGACAGTCATGATTATCAACCCTGAGGGGCACAACTGGTTTACCTACGTGTTCAATGAGATGAACGTCTATACCTATGGGGTCTGGATGTTCCTCTTCTGTGTAGTACTGGCAATAGTGGTCAGCTTCTTCACTCCGAAGGCATCCGATGAGCAGGTAGAGGGTCTCTGCTTCGGCACCGCTACACCTGAACAGAAGGCCGAAACCAAGGCGTCATGGAACAAATGGGACATCATCCATTCTGCCATCATCCTGGCAGTCACTATCGCGTTCTACATCTATTTCTGGTAGCTTATGCTTGAAGATCTTAAAGAAAAGGTTTGCAATGCCAATCTGGAGTTGGTCCGCCATGGATTGGTCATATTCACATGGGGAAATGTCTCTGCGATCGACCGCGAAAGCGGCCTTGTGGTAATCAAGCCCAGCGGAGTGTCCTATGATAACATGAAACCCGGGGACATGGTTGTAGTCGATCTGGAAGGAAGGGTCGTGGAAGGCTGTTTGAAACCTTCTTCCGACACCCCGACCCACCTGGTCCTTTACAAGGCTTTCCAGGAAACAGGCGGAATAGTGCATACTCATTCCACGTACGCCACAGCTTGGGCACAGGCCGGAAAGAGTATCCCAAACATAGGCACGACCCACTCCGACTACTTCCACGACGACATTCCGTGCACAGAGGACATGAGGAAAAGCGAGGTCACAGGTGACTACGAGAAGGAGACCGGGAATGTAATCGTCAGGCGTTTTGAATCCCTTAACCCCGTCCACACACCTGGAGTCCTGGTAAAGAACCACGGCCCTTTCACCTGGGGCAAGGATGCCTCAGAAGCAGTCCATAACGCAGTTGTGCTGGAGCAGGTGGCAAAGATGGCTTTCATCTCCCTGACGGTGAACCCATACCTCACCATGAACCCACTTTTGATAGATAAACACTTCTTAAGGAAACACGGGCCCAAGGCCTATTACGGACAATAATAATAACACTGAATACGATGATCAAGGCATTTGAGAATTTCGAAATCTGGTTCGTCACCGGGGCACAGCTCCTTTATGGAGGAGATGCCGTTGTACAGGTGGACGGACACTCAAACGAGATGGTTGCCGGAATGAACGCTTCCGGTCTCCTACCCCTCAAAGTAGTTTATAAAGGCACAGCCAATTCATCCACCGAAGTGCTGGATGTGATGACCCGGGCCGAGGCAGATCCCAAGTGCGTCGGCGTCATAACCTGGATGCACACCTTTTCTCCTGCCAAGATGTGGATCCACGGGATGCAGAAACTGACCAAGCCACTTCTCCACCTTCATACACAGTTCAACGAGGAAATTCCATGGGACACGATGGACATGGATTTCATGAACCTCAACCAAAGTGCCCATGGTGACCGTGAATTCGGACACATCCTCTCCCGCATGAGAAAGAACCACAAGACAGTTGTAGGTTACTGGAAAGATCCCAAGACCCTCGGTCACATAGCAGTCTGGCAGCGGGTAGCTGCTGCCTGGGCCGATGCACAGGACATGAGGATCCTCCGTATCGGAGACCAGATGAACAACGTAGCCGTCACCGACGGAGACAAGGTAGAAGCGGAAATGAGACTGGGATATCATGTAGATTATGTACCTTTCAGCGATGTTCTGCAGTATTTCAAGGCTGTCGATGATTCAGACGTGGATGCCCTTGTAGCGAAATACAACAGCATCTATGACACCTCCCAGGTCCTTTTTGATGACGGCCGCCAGAGTATCTGGAATGCAGCAAAGGCTGAACTTACCCTACGCGCCCTCCTTGAAGACAAGGGAGCCAAGGGCTTTACCACCAACTTCGACGACCTTGGCGATGTCGATGTCAAGATCTCCGGAATGGGCTTCGACCAGATCCCGGGACTTGCATCCCAAAGGCTGATGGCCGAAGGCTACGGATTCGGAGCCGAAGGTGACTGGAAGTCAGCTGCCCTCTATCGCACGGTATGGTTCATGACACAGGGCCTTCCGGAAGGATGTTCCTTCCTCGAGGACTACACCCTCAACTTCGCCGGAGACCGTTCTTCGATCCTCCAGGCCCACATGCTCGAGGTATGTCCTCTCATAGCAGATGCAAAACCGAAACTAGAAGTTCACTATCTGGGAATAGGAATACGCAAGACCCTGACGGCCCGCCTGGTGTTTACCTCCAAGGTCGGAAGGGGCGTTACGGCAACCGTAGTGGACATGGGGAACCGCTTCAGGCTTGTAGTGAATGACGTGGAATGCATCAAGCCGAAACCGCTCCCGAAACTTCCTGTCGCCTCGGCCCTCTGGATACCTATGCCGAACTTCGAAGTCGGTGCCGGTGCCTGGATTATGGCAGGAGGAACCCACCACAGCATATTCTCATATGACATAACTCCCGAATACTGGGAGGATTACGCCGAAATTGCAGGAATTGAGATGCTTCACATCGACGAGAACACCACCACCGAGAACTTCAAGCGTGAAATGCGCATCAACGAAGTCTATTACCTGCTGAACAAGGCTCTCAAATAAGATGGATCCAAAGACTACCATAGAAACCGGCCAGGCCGTAATGGGTTTGGAATTCGGATCAACCAGAATCAAGGCCGTACTGATCGACAGGAACTACAATCCAATCGCCCAGGGAGACCACGAATGGGAAAACCAATTGGTGAACGGTCTCTGGACCTACAGCATTGACGCAATCTGGAATGGACTCCAGGATTGCTATTCCAGCCTCCGTAAGGATGTTTTGAATCGCTATGGGATCGAGATCGAGTCACTCTCCGCGATTGGCATAAGCGCCATGATGCATGGCTACCTTCCATTCGATTCTGAGGGAAAGTTGCTGGCACCCTTCCGGACTTGGAGAAACACAAACACCGGAGCTGCAGCCAAGGTTCTCTCCGACCTTTTCAATTTCAACATGCCTCTGAGGTGGAGTCTCTCCCACCTCTATCAATGCATTCTGGACAAGGAAGAGCATGTCGGAAAGATAGATTTCCTCACCACTCTTTCGGGCTATATCCACTGGTGCCTAACAGGCAGGAAAGTCCTTGGAGTCGGAGACGCTTCCGGAATGATGCCGATAGATCCGGAGACATGCGATTTTGACGAGAAACGGATCGAAGCTTTTGACAGGCTGGTTGAACAGGAAGGACTCCCCTGGAAACTCCGTGGAATTCTTCCCGAGGTCCTTAATGCAGGAGAGACAGCCGGTTCCCTGACAGAGGAAGGTGCTGTCAGGCTCGATCCGAGCGGTCATCTGAAAGCCGGAATACCATTCTGTCCTCCCGAAGGCGACGCAGGAACGGGAATGGTCGCTACCAATGCTGTCAGGCCGCGCACTGGCAATGTCTCTGCCGGGACTTCTTCCTTCTCGATGATAGTGCTGGAGAAGGACATGAAGCGTCCTCATAGCGTAATTGACATTATCACTACTCCGGACGGTTCTCCCGTAGCAATGACCCATTGCAACAACTGTACTACCGACCTCAACGCCTGGGTCAACATATTTATTGAATATCAAAAACTTCTCGGCTTTGACGTCGATAAGGGCGACATCTACGGGAAGCTTTTCACCCATGCGCTGGAGGGCGATCCTGACTGCGGCGGGCTTCTGAACTACAACTATATTGCAGGAGAGCATGTAACTGGATTCACAGAGGGGAGGCCGCTCTTCGTCCGGAGCGCCACAAGCAAGTTCAACCTGGCGAATTTCATGCTCTCGCAGCTGTATGCTACAGTAGGAGTTCTTAAAACCGGTAACGAAATCCTGTTCAAGGAAGAAAACGTGGAAGTGGACAGGATTACAGCTCATGGAGGGCTATTCAAGACCCCGGTTGTCGGTCAGAAGGTTCTTGCCGCAGCACTGGGCTCTCCTATATCGGTGATGGAAACGGCGGGAGAAGGAGGACCATGGGGAATGGCCCTGCTTGCATCCTACTGCGTCGACAATTCCGACGGTTTGTCCCTTGCAGATTATCTGGACCAAAGGGTCTTTGCAGGAAACACCGGAACCAAGATATCCCCTACCGAGGCAGACATCGCAGGATTTGACGCCTGGTTTGCAGAGTACACCGATTGTCTCCCTGTGGAAAGGGCAGCTGTGGAATACAAAAAAAGAAACTAATAACCCAATAATAATGAAAAGAATACTTAATCTTGTAACGATAGCGATTGTTTCGATGATGATGACAGGATGCCTGGCAGGTCGTTACATGTGCAATTACGCCCTTCTTCCAGAAGAGCATGGAAACGATTTCACCGGTGACAGGGAAAAGACCGAAGGACGCTATCCAGGAATTATGGAATGGTACGACCAACTGCATGGAAACGGAGTGTTCCGTGACACGACACTGATCGGAGAAGGAGGATACAAGCTTCATGGGGTTTATGCCCCCGCTTCAAATCCCTCCAAGGCTCAGGGAACGGCTGTTGTGGTTCATGGCTACACCGACAACCACATCTGTTTCCTTAACCTGGTCAGGATGTATCGGGACGAACTCAATTACAATGTGATGGTCCCTGACCTCCATTACCATGGTGAATCGGAAGGTCGGGCTGTCCAGATGGGATGGCTTGACAGGCTTGATGTCAAGAAGTTTGCAGTAATGGCACATGACATCTGGAATGATGATTTCATGGTTGTACATGGCGTATCGATGGGAGGAGCCACCACAATGATGCTCAGCGGTGATGACGACCTTCCTCCGTACATCCGTGCATTCGTGGATGACTGCGGCTATTCTTCAGTATGGGACCAGTTCGCCCATAACCTGAAGGACAGCTTCCATCTCCCTCCTTTCCCGGTCCTAAACAGCGCCAGCATTGTCTGCAAACACCGTTACGGCTGGGGATTCAAGGAGGCGTCGTCCGTCAAGCAACTTGCCAAATGTGATAAACCGATGCTTTTCATCCATGGCGAGAAGGATGACTTCGTTCCCACAGAACATGTTTACAAAAACTACGAAGCCAAGACAAAGGGCTACAAGGAGCTTTGGATAGCCCCGGGTTCAGAACACGCCATGGCCTACAAAGACCATCCTGAAGAATACACTGAGCACGTCCGTGCTTTCCTTGCAAAAGCCAAAACATTATAAGAGGAAGAATCCATGACGAACTTTTACGAAAAGACCGGACTCCCACGCCAGCTCACATGGGGATTTCTCGGAGTGCTTATCTTCATGATGGGAGACGGCATCGAGCAGACCTGGCTCAGCCGCTACATCACCGAGGCCGGATTCAATTCAGCCGTCCTCTTCTCAGTCTATGGAATCACCGTAGCAATCTCTTCCTGGCTATCGGGAGTTATCGCAGAGACCTTCGGGGTAAAGAGGACAATGCTGACCGGCTTGATCCTTTACTTGATCGGAGTGGCCGGCTTCGCAGGAATAGGGATAACCAGGATGAACTATCCGATCCTTCTCCTCACTTATGCAGTCAAGGGCCTTGGCTATCCCCTGTTTGCCTACACCTTCATGGTCTGGATAACCTACAGGGTCGAAAAGAAGGTGCTGAGTTCCGCCCAGGGCTGGTTCTGGTTCGTATTCACGGGGGGACTGAATGTCCTCGGCGCCTATTACGGAGTCTGGGCGGTAAAACATATCGGAGTCGTTCCAACTCTCTGGACGGCCACTATCTTTGCCCTCGCAGGAGCATTCTTCGCACTTTTCGTAAACAAGGCAGACAGTTCCAACCTCTTCGCCGAACCAGGAACCGGAGAAGGAGGATCCAAGATCAAGGAATTGTTCAAAGGGTTGGGAATAATGAAACGCGAACCCAAGGTTCTGATGGGTGGAATAGTCCGAGTGATCAACACCACCTCCCAGTTCGCCTTCGTGGTGTTCATGCCGCTCTATATGGCGTCATTCGGGATGTCTGACGGCCAGTGGGCATCTATCTGGGGAACTGTGTTCCTCATGAACATAATCTTCAACCTGGTGTTCGGAATAGTCGGAGACAAGATCGGCTGGAACAAGACAGTAACCTGGTTCGGAGGCGTAGGTTGTGCGGTCACCGTGCTTCTATTCTATTATTCTCCACAGATACTCAACAGCTACTGGTTCATCCTCCTGTGCGGATCGCTCTGGTGCATCATGCTTGCCGGTTATGTTCCCCTTTCAGCCCTTGTACCTTCCCTGGTCAAAACTGACAAGGGCGCAGCGGTGTCCGTCCTGAATTTAGGAGCGGGCCTCGCCGCATTCGTCGGACCCGCTCTCGTCAGATTGCTGGAGAAACCTATCGGTTATGCCGGAATAGCCTGGACTCTGGCCGCACTGTACATCATCAGTGCAGTGATGACACACTTCATCCGGCCTTCGGAAAGTTAATCATACTTTCCGTCAAGGACATCCCGGACAGCTTCAAGATAACCGAAACCATTCAGACGGTCGGGGAGCAGGTAACTGCCCTCGACCCATTCGTTCCACGCATTTATCATCATGAAACGGGGCTGGTCGGGATGGCTTTCCATATATTCCTTGGCTTTGGCCAGGAAGGTAGCGAACGACTGGGGGGTGTTGTGGAAACGGGTAACGTCTCCAGGTCCTTTAGCAGGGAACCTTGGAGTGTCGTCCCAGCCGATTGAAACGCAGGGGAAGACCGGTACGTCGAAGACCTCGTCCATCTGCTTGCGTATTTCTATGGCTTCCTTACCCTGAAGGAGATAGTCCGGGTCGAAACCGCCCATGTTGTAAAGGGCCTCGCTATTGATTCCAAGGGCGCCGATTATCTTTTTCATGGCAGCCACCCTGGCATCACTCATCCGTGAGCCGCCACCCTGGATTTCCTGAAGGTGGAGATCAGGAAAACCGGCCTTCTTGACCTCAGCCCTGAAATAGTCCATAGCCTTTGCCGCCTCTTCAAGGGATCCGAAACTCCTGACGAAATTGCTGATAGAGAAAATCGCGAAGACTGGGCACCCGTCGATCTTGACATATTCAGGAAGGCCGAAGTACTGATCGATGACCCTGGCTACAACCTTCTTGAACTGGTCCCAGTCCACATCGGGATTGAACAGGCGTTCTTCGTTGTCACCCCATTTGTGGTAATTCCAGTAGTTATACTTCACATCATGGTTGGCCCACATGATGTAGAAATTCATCTTGTCGTGACTTGGTGCTCCGAGGAAGCCGTCGTTCAGCGCACTTTCCAGGTATGGACCGCTGTAGCCGTCAG
>CAMHFA010000017.1 GCA_946184255.1 uncultured Bacteroidales bacterium | reverse complement strand
CACATAATCTACACCTTCTTCCTCTTCTGGGTCAGCATCTGGCTGAGCCTGAAGATCGAGAAGACCCTGACCAGGGTGGAGGACAACCGAAAGGCCCTTCAGGACATGGAGATTTATCACGCCCAGAAGACAGTCGAACTTGTCAGTCTCGGGCGCATGAGCAAGATAGAGGAAATGCTTAAGGCGGAGGGATCCACCCTCGCAATGCCGGACAGACCGGCCGACAGGATAAAATAAGACAGGAAATGGCAGTACAGAGTCAGAATTCTACTAAGAAAGAGAGGGACAGGATAGGAATGATCCTGTACTATCTCTATGCCGCCTTCCTGGTCCTCTCGGTTGTGCTGGTCGGAAGGATAGCATGGATCCAATGGGCATGGAAGCCCGCGAAAGAGGTCGTCAAGTACTTCCGTCCTGTGAGCGAAAGGAGTGTCATCTACCCTGAACGAGGAGCCATCATAGGAAACGACGGGAAACTGCTTGCAATTTCCACCCCGATGTATGAGCTGTTCATGGACTGCACTGTCCGAAAGGACTATTTCGAGAGCAAGGGGAAGGACGGAAAGAGGATGGAAGCCGAATGGCAGTCAAAGGCCAAGGAATTCGCAAAGGGACTTTCAGTAGAAATGGGTGCTGACGGAGAGAACTACTGGAAGATGATAGAGAAGGGACGCAAGGACGGAGCCAAATACCTAAGACTCGGCCACGCTGTGGACCGTGAAACCCTTCTCCGCATCCAGAAACTTCCGCTTGTCAACGAAGGACAGTACCGAAGCGGAGTGATCGTCAGGAAGAAAGACACCCGTCAATACCCTTACGGGACCCTCGCAAGACGTACGATCGGCTACGTCAAGGACAACAGTAACTCCAACGGTAACAACCACATCGGACTTGAAGGGAAGTACGACTACGTCCTTCACGGCAAGGAGGGTGAAATCTGGCTCAAACCCACTGACAACAGGGAGAGGATCCAGAACTACGACAGCCTCTATGTGAAACCCGAGGACGGCCTGGATGTCAGGACGACCCTGGACATCACCATGCAGGACATTGTGGACAAGGCGCTTAGGCGGCAGATTGAAGACAACAAGTCCATCGAGATGGGCTGCGCGATAATCATGGACGTCAAGACCGGAGCCATCCGCTCAATGGTCAACCTCATGAGGGACTCCACCGACTGGAGCCTGAGCGAGACCTACAACATGGCAATCGGGCTCAATTCGGAACCTGGATCGGTGTTCAAGGCGACCACCCTTATGACAGCCCTGGAAGACGGATATATCAAGTCCCTGGATGACAGGATCCCCACCAACAACGGAATCCTCCCCGGATACCCGCCGGATGACCATGTGCGCGGAATGACGGACATTTCGATCCTCCACGGTTTCGAAATCTCATCCAACTACGTCTTCCGCTACCTGGCAGTCAAGAATTATTCTGACAATCCCAAGAAATTCCTGGACAAGCTCTACATGTACAAGTTGGGGCAGGCCTTTGACTTCGACCTGGACGGTCTGAGGGAGCCTGAGCTTCCAAATCCCGAATCCCCTCGCTGGAGCGCGACCGACCTGGGAAGCGTTGGAATGGGCTATGCCATAAAAGAGACTCCCCTGCACATCCTTACCTTCTACAACGCTGTTGCCAACAAGGGAAAGATGATGAAGCCCTACCTGGTGGAAAGCATAGAGAAAGACGGGGGTGTCAAGACAAAGAAGGGTCCGGCAGTCCTCAATGCATCAATCTGCTCAAAGGCCACTGCAGACACCCTTCTCAGGGCGATGAAGGCTGTTACCTCCGAAGGTACTGCTACCAGGCTCAAGGGAGCCAAGGTCCAAGTCGCCGGTAAGACAGGTACCTCAAGGCAGGTCCTTTCAGGAGAGGAAATAAAGAAATACGGAATGAGCACCCCTTATGTCACAAAGGACGGCAGCTACCACAACCTTGCGACATTCGTGGGATTCTTCCCGGCCGACGAGCCCAAGTACAGCGCGATTATCTGCTTGAAATCATACCTGATCAGGGGCAGCGTCTATGGTGGAGTCCTTCCCGCCGCCGCAATGAGGGAAATCGTTGACGCCCTGTACGCCATCGATCCTTCGTGGGGTAAGGAACTGGAACCCAAGGTCGCCATCCCACAGATGACCCTCGACAGGGAACTTCCCGCACAGGTGGACCCGAAGAATCCGGTCGTACCCGACTTGAAGGGACTCGGACTCAAGGATGCCATGTACATGATAGAAAACAGCGGACTCAAGTGTATATATTCAGGAACCGGACACGTTGTCTCCCAGGTCCCGCAGGCGGGTCAGAAGGCGGCGAACGGAACCACTGTAACCATCACTCTCAAATGAGACTTGAAGACATCATAAGGGACAGCGGAGTGCTTGAGGTCAAGGGTAATCCTGACATCGAGATAACCACCGTCTGCAATGACTCCCGCAAAGTAGCTCCGGGAGCCATGTTCATAGCTGTGAAGGGTCATGACACCGATGGACACGCCTACATAGGCAAGGCCTTGGAGGCAGGAGCGGCAGCCATCGTCTATGAAGAGGATTCTTCAGTCGCTTCGCTCCTTCAGAATGACAACTGTCATCCTGGGCGAAGCGAAGGATCTGTCACCTTCGTCAAGGTCTCCTCTTCCCGCCATGCGATTGCCATAATGGCCGCCAACTTCTTCGACAATCCGTCCAGGAAGCTTTCCCTCGTCGGAATCACCGGTACTAACGGCAAGACCACCACAGTCACCCTCCTTTATGAACTCTTCATGGCGCAGGGCTACAACTGCGGTCTTCTCTCGACAATAGCGAACTACGTCGGCACCCGCAGCAGCGAGGCCGTCAACACCACAGCCGACCCTATCACCATCAACTCCCTCCTTGACGAGATGGTAAAGGCAGGATGTGAATATTGTTTCATGGAGGTCAGCTCGATCGGAGTCGAGCAGGAAAGGGTCGCCGGACTCGATTTCAAGGTTGCAATCTTCTCCAACCTGACACACGACCATCTGGACTACCACGGAACCTTTGCTGAATATCTCAGGTGCAAGAAACTGTTCTTCGACAACCTGGGATCCGCAGCGACCGCAGTCATCAACATCGACGACCGCCACGGAGAGGTGATGGTACAGAACACCAGGGCGAAGGTGGAGACATATTCCTGCAAGGGAATGGCAGACCACACCTGCAGGATCGTCGAAGAGAGTTTCGAAGGGATGCTCCTCAGGATAGACGGCCGCGAGGCCTGGACAAGGCTCATCGGAAGGCACAACGCGTACAACATCCTGGCTATCTACAGCGCTGCGATGGCACTTGGTGCCGATCCGGAAGAGACTCTGATAGCCATAAGCAAACTGGAGCCTGCAAAGGGAAGGCTGGAAGTCATCCGCGGTCCCAAGGGATTGTCAGTGATCATCGACTATGCCCACACGCCTGACGCTCTGGACAACGTACTCAGGACCCTGAGGGAAATCGACCGTGGAAAGGAACTCATCTGCCTTTTCGGTTGCGGTGGAGACCGCGACAGGACGAAGCGTCCCGAGATGGCAAAAGTCGCAGAGGATTATTCCGACAGGATCTTCGTTACCTCCGACAACTCCAGGACGGAGAGGACGGAAGACATCATGGAGGAGATAAGGGCCGGTTTCAGTCCAAAGGGGCTCTCCAAGACAGTCAGCATAGCTGACCGCAAGGAAGCCATCAGGACAGCGATAATGCTGGCTCCCTCCGGAGCAATCATCCTCCTGGCAGGAAAAGGCCACGAGACCTACCAGATCCTCGGAACCGAAAAGCGCCATTTCGACGAAAGGGAGATAGTGGCTGAAGTTTTCAAGCAAATGCAAATTAATGAATAAAAGTACTGCACAATGATATACCACCTGTTAAAATACCTACAGAAATTCGATTTCCCAGGAGAGCACCTGATCAACTACCTGTCCTTCAGGGCAATGCTGACCAGTGTCACTGCAATGCTGATCGCCTTCTTCATCGGAAGGCACATCATCTCCTGGCTTCAGCGCAAGCAGATAGGAGAAACGATCCGAGACCTGGGTCTGGAAGGCCAGATGCAGAAGAAGGGTACTCCTACCATGGGTGGCATCATCATTATCATCTCGATAGTGGTTCCGGTCCTGTTGTTCTGCGACCTGACCAATGTCTATGCCCAGCTCCTTCTTTTCACAACCCTTTGGTGCGGAGCCCTTGGATTTGCTGATGACTATATCAAGGTATTCAAGCATAACAAGGAAGGCCTGCATCCTAAGGTAAAACTTCTCGCCCAACTGATCCTTGGACTGGTCGTCGGAATGACCGTCTGGCTCAGCGATGACATCGTGGTAAGGGAGAAAGTGCCCGTGAAGGCCGGAGTTGACAACATAGTGGCGCAGGGAAACAGCCACTCCCTTAACGTGGATTCTGAGACACTGGTCGCTAATGATTCCGGATGGAAGATGGAGAACGTGGTCAAGAGTACCAAGACCACCATTCCTTTCGTCAAGAATCATGAATTCGACTACAAATGGCTTTCTCCTTTCAAGGGCAAATGGGGTTGGTATTGCAAATGGGGATTATATGTCTTGATGATCGTCCTGGTAATCACCGGCTGTTCCAACGGGACCAACCTGACTGACGGCATGGACGGACTCGCAGCGGGTACAAGTGCCATTGTAGGAGTCGTTTTGGGTATCCTGGCCTGGCTCGGAGGCAACATGGTGGATTCCAACTACTTGAACATCATGTACATCCCAGGGAGTGGAGAGATAGCCATCTTCATGTCTGCCTTTGTCGGAGCCTTGATGGGATTCCTCTGGTACAATTCGTATCCGGCCCAGGTGTTCATGGGTGATACCGGAAGCCTTACGATCGGAGGAATAATCGGTGTCGGTGCCGTACTCATGAGGAAGGAACTTCTCCTTCCCATCCTCTGCGGAATCTTCCTGGTGGAGTCGCTCTCCGTTATCATGCAGAGGTACTATTTCAAATACACGAAGAAAAAATACGGTGAAGGACGGAGAATATTCAAGATGAGTCCGCTCCATCACCATTACCAGAAGGAAGGCATTCCGGCACTTATCCAGAAGCCGGTTCATGCGATTCCTGAAGCAAAGATAGTCGCAAGGTTCTGGCTTATAGGGATTATCCTGGCGGTTGCCACCCTCGCATTGTTGAAAGTAAGATAGAAGAAAGAAAGATATGAGCAGGATTGTAGTTTTGGGCGGAGGAGAAAGCGGCGTAGGAGCAGCTGTTCTCGCCAAGGTGAAGGGATTCGACGTATTCCTCTCCGACAACGGAGAGATCGCAGGCCATTTCGTAGATGACCTTAAGAAATGGGATATCCCCTTCGAACAGGGAAAGCACACCGAGGAACTGATCCTCGGGGCTGATGAGGTCATTAAGAGTCCCGGAATCCCAAGCACGGTTCCGATGGTGAAGAAACTGGAAGCACAGGGAACTCCGATATTGTCCGAAATCGAGTTCGCAGGACGCTATGACAGCGCCAAGAAGATCTGCATTACCGGAAGCAACGGGAAGACGACAACAACTTCCCTCATCTATTATCTTCTCAAGAATGCGGGCCTTAACGTCGGCCTCGGAGGAAACATCGGGAAGAGCTACGCCTACCAGGTGGCCACCGAGCATTTTGACTATTACGTACTGGAAATCAGTAGTTTCCAGCTTGACAACTGCTATGACTTCCACCCGGACATAGCAATCATCACCAACATCACCCCCGACCACCTCGACCGCTACGACTACCAGCTCGAGAATTACGTCAGGTCCAAGTTCCGCATCACCAGGAATCTCAGGCCGGAAGACTGCTTCATTTTCGACTCCGACGATGAGATCACCATCGACCACCTCAACAAGATCATCCTCTCGGCAAAGCGCCTGCCCTTCACCCAGAAAGGCGAAGTCGAGCAGGGAGCCTATCTCAAGGACGACAAGATCATTGTCAAGTACGAAGATGAGGAATGCGACATCTACCTCAAGGAACTCGCCCTTGGAGGAAAGCATAACATCTACAACTCCATGGCTGCGGCAATCGCTGCTAAGGCCTCCGGAATCGACAACAAGGTCATCCGCGAGTCCCTGGCTACATTCCAGCCTATCGAACATAGGCTTGAACCTGTCCTCAGCATAAAGGATGTGCTCTATATCAACGATTCAAAGGCTACTAACGTTGATTCTGCATGGTATGCCCTCGAATGCCAGACACGGCCAGTGGTTTGGATCCTCGGAGGCAAGGACAAGGGCAATGACTATGAAGTACTGAAACCGCTGGTAAAGGACAAGGTAAAGGCCATCGTCTGCCTCGGTGTGGACAACTCCAGGATCCGCGAATCTTTCGAAGGGATGGTTGGAAGCGGCAACTTCGTAGAAACCCGCTCAGCTGAGGATGCAGTCAAGGAAGCCAGCAAACTGGCGGCCCCCGGAGACGTAGTGCTCCTGAGCCCATGCTGCGCAAGTTTCGACCTCTTCTCCAGTTACGAGGACAGGGGCCGTAAGTTCAAGGAAGCCGTAAGGATGCTTTAGAAACTTATCAACATGGCTGAAGAGAACAAGAAAAAGAGTACTTTGTGGAACTTCCTCGACAACCTCGAGGGAGACAAGGTCGTGTGGATGATCGTGCTTCTTCTGATGCTGATCTCCATAGTGGCGATATTCTCTTCAACCTCCCAGCTTGCCCTTTCGCAGAATACCTCCAGGATGGCTATCGTGGGAGAGCAGATGCTTATTACCCTGATTGGTTTCGGAGTCATTGTCGCATGCTACAGCATAAGGAGCATAGGATTCTTCAGGGTAATTTCCCAGTTCGGGTTCCTGGTCTCGATCTTCCTGCTGTTCATCCTTGCGACCCACAAGCCTTTGGGTCCTTTCAAGCCTGTCATGATCAACAGTGCCTGGCGAATCGTCAACATCGGCGGTTTCCAGGTGCATGTGTTCGAAGTGGTGAAGATCGCCATGGTGATGTACCTCTCTTGGGCAGTAAACGCTTTCCGGAATGACAAGTTCATGATTGCCAACCTCCTCGCCACAAAGCACGCCTTCTGGGGAAAACCGATGGTGAAGAAGATAGTGTACATCTACCTGCCGATCTTCATCGTATGCCTCGGAATAATGGTAGGAAGCCTTTCCAGTACAATATTCATCGGAGGAATCATGTTCATCACGATCCTGATCGGTGGAATCAGCATCAAGGAACTGATCCTTCCCGGAGTGATTGCGGTGGGACTTCTCCTGGGATGCATCGGTATAAACACCATCTGCATCAAGAAAGACCTCAACACCCCGTTCCCCCACCTCGCCTCTGCAATGGCCAGGTTATCTTCCGACAGTACTGAGAAGCGGCTCGAAACCATCCGTACGGCACCACAGAACAGCTCCGAGTTCCAGGATGCCCTTGACAAGCTCAAGCAGCCTATGAGTGCCAAGATCGCTATCCACGAAGGAGGACTGATCGGCAAGGGCCCGGGAAGGAGCACACAGAGATACGTGGTTCCAATCATGTTCGAGGACTATATGTTCAGCTTCATAGTGGAGGAATACGGCCTTCTCGGAGGACTACTGGTCATAATCCTGTACATAAGTCTCCTCGCAAGGGGATCCATAATTGTACGAAACTGTGACAACCATTTCGCCAAGACTGCAGTGGCAGGCCTGATCATACTCATCACAGGCCAGGCAATGATGCACATAATGATCAACTGTGACATGGGACCGCTGACGGGACAGACCCTGCCCCTTGTCAGCCATGGCAACTCATCCTATCTCATGTTCAGCCTGGCTTTTGGAATCATCCTGTCAATCAGCAAGATGGCAAGAAGGAAAATCGCACGTGAAGCTGCCCAGGCAGCACCGCTGGTGGAGCATGAGCAGAAAGACGAGGTGGAAAGCACCCTGGACGACCTGGACTTGTTGGAGTCCGGAATAGAAAACAACAGCAAAGAATAGACCCATGGAACACAAGGCATTGAGGGTAATAATCAGCGGCGGAGGCACGGGAGGCCATATCTTCCCTGCCGTGTCGATCGCGGGCAAACTCAAGGAACTGAATCCGGAAACGGAGATCCTGTTCGTCGGAGCGAATGGAAAAATGGAGATGGAAAAGGTTCCTGCTGCCGGCTATAAGATAGTTGGCCTGCCAATCACCGGCCTTCAGCGCCAGCTTACACTTAAGAATATCATCAACGACCTGAGCGTTCCATTCAGGGTCGTGTCAAGCATCAGAAAGGCAAGACGGATAATCAAGGAATTCAAGCCACAGGTTGCAATCGGAGTCGGCGGTTATGCCAGCGCTCCCCTGCTGATGGCTGCAACCAAAATGGGAATACCCTCCCTCATACAGGAACAGAACGGTTTCGCCGGACTGACCAACAAGAAACTTGGAGGCAAGGTACAGTGCATCTGTGTGGCCTATGAAGGGATGGAACGGTTCTTCCCGGCCGACAAGATAGTCATGACCGGCAATCCCATCAGGAGCGTCTTTGTCCCCTGTACACAGGAAATGAAGGAAGCGGGAGTTAAGGAATATGGTCTTAATCCCTCCAAGAAACACATTTTCGTGGTGGGAGGAAGCCTTGGAAGTTCGAAGTTCAACCAGAGCATGCGGAAATGGATCTCCGAGGGATGCCCCGGATCAGAGGGAGTGGATGTGCTCTGGCAGTGCGGAAAATACTACAAAGCCGGAATAGACCAATTCATGGCTGAAGAAACCGCCAAGAATCCGGCGCTCAAGGACACTGTAAGATATTCAGACTTCATAGGTAGGATGGACCTGGCCTACGCGGCTGCCGACGTTGTGATCTCCCGCTCTGGAGCAAGCAGTGTCTCAGAACTTTGCGCAGCGCACAAGGCAGTGGTCTTCATTCCCTCACCCAATGTCGCAGAGGACCATCAGACCCACAACGCCATGGCTCTCGTCAGAAAGGACGCCGCAATGATAGTGAAGGATGCGGATGCGATGGAAAAGATGATGAGCACGGCGCTTGAATTGCTCAGGAAGCCTGAGAAAATCGCCTCCCTTGAAGAGAATGCCGGAAAGATGGCTCTTCCCGACGCGGCAAGGAAGATAGCGGACGAGATTTACAAGCTTGTTTGAACCGGAAGACTATGGCAAAGTTCTCAAAAGTTTACTTCATCGGCATAGGCGGCATAGGGATGAGCGCCATAGCCAGGTACTACAAGTTCAAGGGTTATCCTGTGGCAGGCTACGACAGGACACCCTCCGACCTGACACATGCCCTTGAGGATGAAGGAATATTCGTCCACTACAACGATGACCCCAACTATATTCCGAAGAACGTCGACTCAACACTGGTGGTCTATACTCCGGCGATACCTGACGATCTTAGTGAACTGGTTTATGTCAGGGAGCATGGCTACACCCTTGTAAAGAGGTCACGGATGCTTGGGGAACTGGCGGTAGGACAGACTTGCCTGGCAGTAGCCGGAACACATGGAAAGACAACTACCAGCACCCTGATCGCCCATATCCTCACACAGGGAGGCAAAGGCTGTTCCGCGTTTCTCGGAGGTATTTCCAAAAACTACGGCACAAACCTCCTCATGAGCCAGACTCCGGTCATCGTGGCGGAAGCCGATGAATATGACCGGTCTTTCCTTCAGCTCCGTCCTGCCGCAGCGGTTATTACTGCCATGGATGCTGACCACCTGGACATTTACGGTACCCATGAAGAGTACTGCAAGGCATTCAAGGCATTCGCTTCGCAGGTGACCCGCAGGCTGATCATAAAGAAAGGCCTGGACATCACTCCGGAAGACACGAAAGCAAAGATATCCACTTAGTCATATGATGACCCCGATGCTGACTTCCATGCGTTGAATCCGCATCCGGATGACCTGGGACATTATATTTTCGACCTTGTCCATCCCGAAGGAGTCATAGAGGGTGTCCGCTGCGGAGTACCCGGTTGGGTCAATGTGGAGAACAGCATCGCTGCAGCGGCGATCTGCCTGGGGCACGGAGTCAGTCCTGAAGCCATAAAGGAAGCGATCGGTACATTTGAAGGGGTCCAAAGAAGACTTGACGTACATGTCGGCACTCCCGGCCTCACTTATATAGACGATTATGCCCACCACCCGAGGGAACTATCCAGTGCCATATCCTCGATACGGCAGATGTATCCCGGAAGGAAATTGACGGCCGTTTTCCAGCCCCATCTCTACACCAGGACACGGGACTTCGCAGAAGAGTTCGCGCAGTCACTGAGTGCAGTTGACAAACTTATCCTCCTGGATATCTATCCAGCCAGGGAGGAACCTATCCCAGGTGTTACATCGGAGATCATATTCGACAAGGTAACAGCTTCTGAGAAAGTGCTTCTGAAGAAAGAAGAACTGATGGGTTACCTCGCTGAGGAACAGGTTGACGTACTGGCCACCTTCGGGGCAGGAAACATAGACCGGTTCATAGGACCTATAACCAACATGCTTGAAGAAAGGCTGAAGAAATGAAAAAAGGTCTCAGGATAGCCATTATCGCCGCAGCAGCCTGCCTGCTCGCTCTCGCCGTCTTCGGAGTGATGAAGATGAGCGGAGAGAAGCATCGCCAGCTCACATGCGGGGGCGTCAGGGTTGAGTTCGCCGACGACTACAATTTCGTCACGTCAGAAGACATCGAAGGCTACCTGAAAAAAGAGTACGGGACCTATATCGGCCAGCTTCTCGACAGTGTCGACCTGGCCAAGGTTGAAGGAATCCTGGACAA
>CAMHFA010000016.1 GCA_946184255.1 uncultured Bacteroidales bacterium | reverse complement strand
TTATGACTTGTGAAGACGAAATCTTTACCTGAGACGCCGGAGATGCAGTCGAGGGCGTTGAGGGCGTCGAGGAAACCGACATGGGAGGTGCTCATGACAATAAGGTTCGTGAGCGGGCGGTCGATTACAAGGGTGTCGCGGGACCCGTCAAAAGGGGAAATTGAGATGGCTAGAGTGCCAACGTCACTATCATTCAATTCCAGATATAGTGGCTGGCTGGGATTATCCACGCCGCCCTGCTTATTGTCCACCTTGCAACCGCATAGTGTGCAGATGAACGCCAACAGTAAGGCGATCTGGGATAATGACTTCATTCAGAATAACTTGCCTCCTTGGAATTTACCTTGCAAGCGGGCGAGTGCATCGTTGAGAGCCTCACCCTCAAGGGGTTTGCTCATGGATTCTTTCTTTTCCTTTTCGAACTGCTCCTTCAGGCGGGAGAACTGCCTCTTTGTGTCCATGGTGAACTCGCCGTTTTCAATCCATGCAAAGTAGGCAGGCTCAGTCTCATAGACTTCACGGGCAGTGCGTCCCTTGTGCTTCCCGAAGCTGATCGTAGGCTCGTCATCCTTGCCGTAAACCAGCCTGCCGGCATAGTCGATAGTCCTGGGGCGTCCTGCAACTCCGGAAAGGAAATCTACGTCGTTCTTGAGGGCGACCTCATGGTACTTGTCCGGACTCTGGTACATTTCCAGCTGACCTTTCAGGACCTCGTAGGTTGCCATTGTGTCAGCCAGGGCAGTGTGTGCATTCTCGAAGTCCTGACCTCCACAGTAGAACCTGTAGGCGGCCCTGAGGTTGCGGGGTTCCATGTAATGATAGATTGTCTGGACATCGACCATCAACTTTGAATGGAGATCGATGTCTATCTTATCGAGCATTTCACGGGCCATGTTCTTTCTGGCTTCAGGAGTCCTGGGATCGTTTATCCTCCTCAGGCAATAAGCCCTTACCCTTTCGATTTCCTCCGACAGCATCGGGAGGTCGAATTTCGCCGAATTGAAGCCTGCCAGATCACTGTCCCTGAGCCAATCTACGACCTCGGGGGCGATCTCTATGAATTTCTTCTCACCTACCAGGTCTTCGTCCTTTATTCCGTTGACTTCGCTGGCCCTGGGGTCCATCGGCTTCTGGCAATTGTTGGCATAGTCATAAGGGAAGACACGCCAGGTCTTAGTCTCGTGATGGCCATCAGGGAAGACCTTAACGAAACTGAGCTCCACTATACAGTCCGTAACGATATTCAGCCCCGTGCTCTCGATGTCGAAGAACAGCAGGGGCCTTTTAAGTGATAGTTCCACGTCTTTTGAGTTGAGGAATCTATTGGACCATGATAGGCATGAGGATGCCGCAGATCTTCTCGCTCTCGGCATCTTCCTCGGAAGGAACGATGAGGGCGGCCCTGCGTGCATCAGCGAACTTCATTACGACAGTCTCGCAACTCATGTTTGAGAGTATCTCCCCAAGGAAGGTGGATTTGAATCCGATTGCAAGATCGTCGCCGTTGTAGTCGCATGCGACCTTCTCGTAAGCAGCGATTGCAAAGCCGAGATCCTGGGCGGTAATCTCCATCTGGCCGGGCTTGAGGTCGAGTTTGATGTGGTTCGAGGCCTTGTTGGCGCAGACGGCCACACGGCGCACGGTGTTCAGGAACTGGGCCCTGTCGATCTTGAGGACAGAGGAGTTGTTCTGAGGGATCACATCGCGGTACTTGGGATACTTTCCGACGATAAGGCGGCATACCATGGTCGTCCTCCCGAATGTAAACACCACGGTGCTTGAGTCGAAAGCGATTTCGACATTGCCGTCTTCCTTGTCCAGGATTGACTTTAGAACGCTTGCCGGCTTCTTATGGAGGATGAAGGAGCATTTCTCGGGTGCTTTGGCATCCTTTGAAGTGTAGCAGATAAGCTTGTGGGAGTCGGAAGCCACCAGTGTGGTCGAATCGGTGTCAAAATCGAAGAATATACCATTCATCGCCGGCCTGATCTCGTCGTCTGCAGTTGCGTAAACGGTACTGTTTATGCCTTCAATGAGACTGGCTGCAGGGAACTCGATCTTTTCGGCATCATCACCCGTACCCTTTATCTCAGGATAGTCCTCGGCAGGGAAATAGGGGAGCACCGAATTACCGCTGGTCCATGAGCACTCGATGGAACTGTCACTTGATGTCCTGAATGCGACCGGTTGGTCAGGGAGTTCCTTAAGAAGGTCGATTATATGCCTGGCAGGAACGGCGATCCTGCCTTCTTCTTCGGTCGTGTCAACCTCGATCTCTGTCCTCAAAGTCAGCTCGGAATCCGATGCGGTGACCTCAAGTATATTTCCGTTGAGGTTAAAAAGGAAGTTTTCAAGGATAGGCAGGGCAGACTTGGCCGGGACAGCCTTTGAAATATTCATAAGTCCCTTGAGCAGTTCTGTGCTGGATACGTTGAATTTCATATCATGAATTTTTAATTTCGTCTATTGTTTCAGCGGTTTAGTCGACCGTAATCACAAATATAAGAATAATCTGTGAATATTCCCGTATTCTGTGGCATCTTATTTGAAAAATCAAAACGCCGGAATATTTTAGAACAAAAATAATATGTCAGAAATGAAAAAAGGATTTACAACAGTGCTGCTGTCAGTGTTGCTGAGCATGCTGGCAGCCTACGGCGTACTCAAGGCCGCCACTGTCAACGGCAGCGACAAAGTGTCAAGCCCCGTCACAAATTCAATCACCAAGACTGTCAATCTGGCGCAATCCGATTACCCTGACCTCACTTATGCTGCTGAAGCCGCAGTCGAGGCAGTTGTTTATGTCGAAGTGACTGCTACCCAGCAGTACCAGATAGACGATCCATTCTACCGTTTTTTCTTCGGTGAAAGCGCACCCCAGTCAAGGCAGGTCCAGGGAAGCGGTTCCGGTGTCATTATCCGTCCCGACGGTTATATCGTCACCAACAACCACGTCGTGGCAAATGCTACCAAGATCAGCGTAACCCTTAACAACAACAAGACTTATGAGGCTACCGTCATAGGTACAGACCCCGCCACTGACATCGCCCTTATCAAGATCGATGCTGATGGACTCGCCACCCTTCCTTTCGGGGATTCCGACCAGCTCAGGCTTGGAGAATGGGTACTCGCAGTCGGCAGCCCCATGGGCTACCAGCTCAGGGGAACCATTACCGCCGGTATCGTGAGTGCAAAGGGTCGCCAGATGGCCCACGATCCACGTGAAAAGGTATCCCTCCAGATCGAGTCCTTCATCCAGACAGACGCTGCGGTCAATCCCGGAAACTCCGGAGGAGCCCTTGTCAACAAGACCGGAGAACTCGTCGGTATCAACACTGCAATCGTTTCCCAGACCGGATCCTATTCAGGATATTCATTTGCTGTCCCTGTCAACATCGTCAAGAAGATCGTTGGCGACCTTATCGATTTCGGTTCTGTAAAGAGGGCCGTCCTCGGCATCCAGATGTCTGACCTTACCGAGGGCCTGGCCAAGAATCTCGAGTACGAATCAGTCGATGACATGTCGAAAAAAATGAAACTTTCTTCTCTTGACGGCGTATATATTGGTGAGGTTGTCAAAGGTGGTTCGGCTGACAAGGCCGGTATCAAGAAGGGCGATGTGCTCCTGGCCATTGATGGAGACAAGATGAAGAACGGATCTGCCGTTCAGGTTAAGGTCAATTCCTATCATCCTGGCGACAAGGCCAAACTCACAATCCTCAGGGAAGGCAAGGAAAAGACCATAGATGTCGTATTCCAGGGTAGTGCCACAGAGAACGGAACCGTCATCGCTGAAGGTGAGATCGCATTCTACGGCACCACACTTAAGGAAGCCCCGAAGGAGACTCTCGACAAGTTCGGTCTCAGGAGCGGAGTCCTGGTGACTTCTGTCGGAACCGGCAAGATGCTTGAAGCCGGAGCTACCGAAGGAATGGTCATTACCTATGTCAACGACCAGCCGGTCACCAAACCTCAGGATGTCATTGACATCGCCAAGGCCGCAAAGAGGTCAGTCTACGTTGAAGGCGTAACAGCCAACGGCAGAAAGGCTTACTTCGGTTTTGGAAAGGAATAGCACAGACTGCTAGAAGACTTTGTTCCCTGACAAGGCCCCGGTAGTCTTGTCAGGGAATATTTTTATACGAAATATGAGGCAACTTAAAATTACTAAATCCATAACCAACCGCGAGAGCGCGTCCCTGGACAAGTATCTCCAGGAGATCGGCCGCGAAGAGTTGGTTTCTCCCGAAGAGGAAGTCGAGCTTTCACAAAGGATCCGCAAGGGTGACCAGCAGGCTCTCGAGAAATTGACCAGGGCCAATCTCAGGTTCGTCGTTTCCGTGGCAAAGCAGTACCAGAATCAGGGTCTCAGCCTTCCTGACCTTATCAACGAAGGCAATCTCGGCCTGATCAAAGCTGCCGAGAAGTTCGACGAGACCAGAGGATTCAAATTCATCTCCTACGCGGTCTGGTGGATCCGTCAGTCCATTCTCCAGGCTCTGGCCGAGCAGTCCAGGATCGTAAGGCTTCCTCTGAACCAGGTCGGTTCCCTCAACAAGATAAGCAAGGCACTTGCACAGTTCGAGCAGAAGAATGAGAGGGCTCCTTCCAATGAGGAACTCTCCGAAATGATCGACGTCCCCAAGGACAAGATTTCCGACACCTTGAGGGTGTCCGGAAGGCATGTTTCAGTGGATGCACCTTTCGTAGAAGGCGAGGACAACAGCCTTCTGGACGTTAGTCCCAATGACGATTCCCCTATGGCTGACAAGGGGCTTGTCAACGAGTCCCTCAGCACGGAGATCGAGCGTTCGCTCCAGATCCTTACAGCCCGCGAGAGAGAGATCATCAAGAGTTTCTTCGGCATCGGATGCCAGGAAATGACCCTCGAGGAGATCGGTGAAAGACTGGACCTTACCAGGGAGCGTGTCCGCCAGATCAAGGAGAAGGCTATCCGCAAGCTCAAGAAACCTTCTGCAAGCAAACTCCTAAAAACCTATCTTGGCTAGATGACTCCTGACATGTTCATTGCCTCGAAGGCTTCAGAAGCCATCAAGGCCCTTTACAACACGGAAGTTGAACCCTCCACGCTCCAGGTTGGAGTAACGAGGAAAGAGTTCGAAGGCGACTATACCCTGGTCGTCTTCCCTCTTTTAAGGATCTCCCGTTCCACTCCTGAGAACACAGGTAAGGCGATAGGGGACTGGCTTGTGGCAAATGTCCCCGAGATTTCTGGTTTCAACTGCGTGAAAGGTTTCCTCAACCTTCTGTTCTCCAATCTCTATTGGAATGAACTCTTTTCTGAAATCGCCCGCGACGGGAACTTCGGTTACCTCCCTGAGACCGGGAAGAACGTCATGATAGAGTTCAGCTCTCCAAACACCAACAAGCCTCTCCATCTTGGACACATAAGGAACAACCTCCTTGGCGATTCTGTTTCTAGGCTCCTCAAGGCCAGCGGAAACAATGTGATCAAGACCACACTGGTCAACGACAGGGGAGTACATATCTGCAAGTCGATGCTTGCGTGGCAGAAGGTCGGTAACGGTGCGACTCCGGAATCCTCCGGAAAGAAGGGGGACCACCTGGTCGGCGATATGTACGTGGCTTTCAATGACATATTCACAAAGGAAGTCAATGAACTGGTGGCTGCCGGAATGGACAAGGAGCAGGCCAAGAAGGAAGCTCCCTGCCTGAAGGAAGCGCATGAGATGCTCCAGAAATGGGAGGCCGGCGATCCTGAAGTACGTGATCTTTGGGCAAGGATGAACAAATGGGTCCTTGACGGATTCGAAGAGACGTACAAGTCCCTCGGGGTATCTTTCGACAAGGTTTATTACGAGAGCCAGACATATCTTCTGGGGAAGTCGCTCGTTCAGAAAGGTCTGGACATGGGCGTCTTTGTCCAGGATCCGGACGGTTCCGTCTGGTGTGACCTCACCCAGGACGGCCTTGACAGGAAACTCCTTCTCCGTTCTGACGGTACTTCCGTTTACATCACCCAGGACCTCGGAACAGCAGAAAGGCGTTTTGCAGAATACAACCTTGACTCCCATGTCTATGTCGTCGGCGACGAGCAGAACTACCATTTCCAGGTCCTTAAGCTCATCCTTGGAAAGCTGGGCTTTTCATGGGCTGAGAATATATTCCACCTTTCATACGGTATGGTTGAACTTCCGGAGGGAAAGATGAAGTCGAGGGAAGGTACGGTCGTCGATGCAGATGACCTGATCCAGAAGATGTATGAGGAGGCCAAGGCCACTTCCGAAGAATCCGGTAAGCTTGCAGACCTTCCAGAAGAGGAGAAGGAAAAGCTGTATCACATGATAGGACTAGGCGCCCTGAAGTATTTCATCATCAAGGTCGATCCCAAGAAGACGATGCTCTTCAATCCGAAGGAGTCCATTGATTTCAACGGAAACACAGGTCCCTTCATCCAGTACACCCATGCCCGCATCCGGTCGATACTCCGCAAGGCGGCTGAAAGGGGAGTGACATATTCAATTGATGGACTTCCCACTGTCGAGCTGAGTGCCAAGGAAATAAGGCTCATAAAGCTGTTGAATCTCTTCCCTTCCAAGGTTGCCGAAGGCGCTGGAGCATATTCCCCGGCCGTTATCGCCAATTATGCCTACGACCTTGCCAAGGAGTTCAACCAGTACTATCACGAGACTCCCATCCTCAAGGAGGAGGATCCTGCTATGCTTCAGGCCCGTCTCGTACTCATAGACACCCTTTCAGCGGTCCTTCGCAGGGCTATGGGTATCCTAGGTATAGAACTCCCTGAAAGGATGTAGGATGGATTACATGTTCCCGACATCGAAGAAGGAGGTTGAAGCCCTCGGATGGGATTATATCGACATAATCTTCTTCACAGGCGATGCCTTTGTGGATCATCCTTCGTTCGGGACAGCATGCATATCCCGCTGGCTCCAGAAGTTCGGTTTCCGAGTAGCTGTCGTCCCCCAGCCAAACTGGAGGGACGACTTGCGTGATTTTAAGAAACTCGGGGCTCCAAGGCTTTATTTCGCCGTTAATTCCGGGGCCATGGACTCCATGGTCAACCATTATACTGCCGGCAAGCGTCTCCGTCATGACGACGCCTACACTCCAGAAGGGAAGGCCGGGGCCAGGCCTGACTATGCTGTGAGCGTCTATACAAAGATACTCAAGGAACTTTATCCGGAAGTCCCGGTGGTAATTGGCGGCGTTGAGGCTTCCCTCAGGCGTCTTACCCATTACGACTATTGGCAGGACAAGCTCCTGCCATCGATCTTAGAGTGGTGTCCCGCAGACTACCTGTGTTACGGGATGGGAGAGAAACCGATGCTTGAACTCACCAGGGCTATAGAGGACATGAGGAATCCTCATTCCATCCGTCAGTTGCCGCAGATCGCATTCAGGATGAGCGGTAAATGGAAGGTCAAAGATCCACTCGTGCTTCATTCTTACGAGGAATGTCTGGCTGACAAGAAGGCAGTGGCGGAAAACTTCCATCTGATCGAGACCCATGCCAACATGATGCATCCGGCGACAATCATAGAGCCGGTAGGGGATGGATATGTCCAGATCAACCCTCCTTGCCCTCCTTCCACAACAGAAGAAATGGATTCCTTCTGGGATCTTCCTTTTACCAAGCGGCCTCATCCGCGCTACAAGGGGAAGAGGATTCCAGCCTATGACATGATCAAGGATTCCATTATCACCCATCGCGGTTGTTTCGGTGGATGCAATTTCTGCACTATTGCAGCCCATCAGGGAAAGTTCATCCAGTCCCGTTCCAAGGAGTCGATAGTCGCGGAAGTAAGGAAACTTGCCGCAATGCCGGAATTCTCCGGGAATATCTCCGACCTTGGTGCACCTACAGCCAATATGTATATGATGCGCGGCAGGAACCAGGAACTCTGCGAGAAATGCCGCAGGAAGTCCTGCCTTTTCCCGGCTGTCTGTCCCAACATGGACCGCTCCCATAAGAAACTGCTCGAACTCTACAAGGCCGTTGATTCTATACCTGGAGTCAGGCATTCCTATATTGGAAGCGGTATCCGTTACGACCTCTTCCTGGATGAAAAGGGATATGTTGACGAGACCTCGAAGCCGTACCTCAGGACCTTGATTCTGGATCACACTTCCGGCCGTCTCAAAGTTGCTCCCGAGCACACTGAGGACAGGGTTCTGCAGTATTTGGGGAAGCCGTCCTTCAAGCTTTTTGAAAGATTACGGTATGAGTTTGACAGGATCTGCGCTGAAAACGGGCGCAGGACCGGGATAGTGCCTTACTTCATCTCCTCTCATCCAGGTTGTACAATGAAGGACATGGAGAATCTTTCCCGCCATCCGGCTTTGAGGGGGATATTCATGGATCAGGTTCAGGATTTCACCCCGACTCCGATGACTACTTCGTCCGTGATGTACTACACAGGACTGGACCCTAGAACCATGAAATCCGTGTTCGTTGAGAGGGATCCGGAACGCAAGAAGAGGCAGAAATCATTTTTCTTCAGAAAAAAATAGTTATAGTGTGTTGCAATTCGGAAAAAAGTCTTAATATTGCACCGCAAACTTGACGAACTAATAATACCCACTATGGCTCCAGATACAAGAAGAAGGCACGTGGTCAGCTACGAGAACATGTCAGAGGAACTCGCAGCTATTTTCAGTGAGAAGTACCCTAAGGGTTTCAGTGATTATCTTCCCGACCTGGTGAAATACACCAAGCCCGATGGTACTCCGTTCAACGCCGTTACCATCGAGACTCCTGACTCGATCTACCTCGTAAAGATCAAGCTGAAGACCGATGATGCCGAGGCTCTTGAAAGGTGGCTGGAAGGTGAGGAAGACGCCGAAAACGAAGAGGTAGCAGGATCCTCAGCCGACGCTGGAGCTGATACAACCCTTCCTGATGACAACATCTCCCAATATGGTGGGGAAGACGATGGAGGTGATAACTAACCTATTTGTTTGCTCGTTCATTCGTCCATTTCGCCCGTTTCACCTTTTGCCCGTTTTGCACAATACATTTATTATCAAATAGATATAAAAAATGCATAGATTATTTGTCTATGCATTTTTTGTTGTTGTATGATAATCAATGGAATACAGAAAACGGCTATTTCATCTTTGTGACTGAAGAACCGCGGTTGTTGGAGCGGATGTCCAGCCTCATGCTTTCGTTGTCAACATATCTGAGGCTTGAAGCACCGCTAGCATCAACTACGAGATTATCCAGAGCATTTACCTCACAATAGGAAGCGCCCGAAAGGCTGGCTTTTATAGTTCTGACAGTTGCCCTGGTGGTTTCGACTTTCGCTGCACCGGATGCCTCGATCTCAATGTTGTCAGCTGCCCCGGTCAGTTTGAAAACCCCAGCTCCCGAGGTTTCAGACTTGATATCGCCGAATTCTCCTGAATGGATGGCCCTAGATCCTCCGCTGACTTCCTGGCTGAGCCTGTCGGCATTGAATTCAAAATTGCCTTTAGACGCTCCGCCCATTTCGATATCTACATTCTGGAAGTCTCCCCTGAGGCTTACAGAGGTCGCTCCACCCATTTCTATGTCGAGATTCCTTGCTATGAGGTCAAGACCATTGGCCTTGCTCGCACCAGACAAATCCAGCTTAAAATCAGTATCGCCCAGATTGAATGAATCATTGCAGACAAAGCTACTTGCCCCCGACATGGACAGGCTGCGGAATACCGGCATGGCAACCTTGGCAGTCACAGTCCAGTTCCTGTAGTTTTTGCTAACCCTCAAGGGAACCTGTCTCATAGTGAAGGAGAGTTTCCCGTTGGTGACTTTTACGTCAAGGTATGGTTCAAGGTCTTCGGGGAGGGTAACGCTGACATTCCATGTGTTTGACTTGGCAAGTTGGACCTCGACTATCCCGGAAGCATGGATTCCGGTGAAATTCTTAAGGTCGTAATCCTTTGTAATGTACTTGTTACTGTTGGACTCTGTTGCAGCAAGGCACTGAAATGCCACAAAGATTGCAGATAATGCAAAGATTAACTTTTTCATGTTCTTTTAGTTTATTTATTTACTTAAATAATCACTTTATATTCTTAATCCTGTCAAGGCCGTCTAGAAGGTTGCTATAATACTCCTTCAGCACTGCAGCCCTGGCTTCTGGTTCCATCTCTTCCGGCAACTGATCAATGAGAGGAATGGTTTCGTCTATGACCATGTCAATTGCATTTTCCATTTCTCCCTCAGGGTCTGTTTTGAGCATCGTCTCATAGAACTCTGCAACCTTGCCATAGTAGGCGTTGCAGATTTCAAACTGATCATTTCCGATTCCGGCGAACCAGTCTTTATTGCTTTCAATAATCTGGGTTGGCTCATTCGTGTCCGGTCTGCCAATAAAGAAAATGGCTGCCAATGCTGCTGCTATCCCAACAGACCACCAGATCGAATGTCTTATGACCGGATTCTTCCCTGATGTTGCTGAATAAGCATCAGCTAACCTGGCTTCGAATCTCTCCTGATGACCTTCAGGAAGCTCCTGGTCATTAAAAGATTCCAGATTTTTATTGATGTATTCCTTTAAGTTATCCATGGTGTTACTTTATTTCGGTAAGTTTTGACGCCAGCATTTTCCTGGCTCTCGAATACTGGGTCCTGATCGTTCCTTCCCTCTCTCCGGTAATTGAACTGATCTCCTCGTAATCCAGGCCGTCAATAAGCACAAGGTTCAGTACAAGCCTGTAAGGATCCTGGAGACTGTTGATGGAGGCTTTGATTCTATCAACGCTCAATTCATCATTGGGGATATCGATGCTTTCAGGAGTGAAGTAGTTTGGAGCCTCCTCGGCAGCATATTCATCGAGGAACAGCCTTTCCCTCTTTCGCTTCCTCAGTTCATCGATAGATGCCCTGATGCAAGTCTTTGTCAGCCAGGCGTTTTCCTGTGCCTTGCTTACAGGTCCCTGCGCCTTATTGCCCGGTCCCTGAGCCTGCGCCGCCCTGAGTTTGCGCCGTCCTGAGCTTGTCGAAGGGTCGAAGGACCGTATGGCCTGTCGCAAAGCCTTCAGAATGGTGTCCTGCATAATTTCTTCTGCCAAGGCCGAATCC
>CAMHFA010000015.1 GCA_946184255.1 uncultured Bacteroidales bacterium | reverse complement strand
GCTACGGCCTTTGCCACCGGAATGAGGAAACCGAGATGCAGGAAACGGAAGTACTCTTCCACAACGAGACCGGCCCCGACAGGGTCGAGGAGCTTGAAGATTCCCGCCAGGAGGAACACTATCCCTATAATGAAGGCGCAAAGCCTCTTTAACCTGTAATGGAATATTTTCGTGTTCATCTGTCCTTGATATGTTCGTCTGTCACTGCCTTTACCTTCGCGAATATCTCATCCGGAGGAAGCATCCTGCCGTCAGGTCCGGAGCAGTCAACCCGGATGAAGCCGGGATCCAGGGAAGCCTGGCGCAGATAGATGCTCCTTACCTTTTTCTGGAATTCGATGCTGGCCTCATGGATGTCGGAGGCGCCGTGGAGATAATCCCGGTCCGCTCCCTTCCTGCTCTTCTCCAAACTGCTCTCCACGAATTCGATAGGAACATCCAGGAATATATTCAAGTCAGGCCTCGGAAGGTTGAAGGTGCCGAATTCGGTGTTCAGGATCCACTCCCTGAGCCTTTCACTCTCATCCGGATTGGACAGCTTGGCGCACTGGTAAGCAATGTTGGAATAGACATACCGGTCCAGAAGCACGAAGCCACCTTCTGAAAGGGTTTTCTTCATGATGGGTGAGGCACCATGCCTGTCCTCGGCGAAAAGGAGGGCGACAAGCTGGGGATGGACAGTCTCGTTTGATCCGAAGTCACCTCTGAGGAAGCGGCTGATCAGGTCTCCATAGACAGGAGCGTCGTATCTGGGGAAATGGATATACTCCAACCCCGGGCAGATCCCTTCAAGGTAAGACTTCAACTTCCTGACCTGTGTGGACTTGCCTGCGCCATCAAGACCTTCCAGAACTATAAGCATTTCGACAGACTGATTAATTTACAAAGATATTGATTTTTTGGCTATTTTTGTTCAAAATGAGTGACAAGCGTAAAAGAAAGACCGAAGTTATGGGAATCGTCAACCTGACCGACGATTCCTTCTTCGAAGGAAGCCGTTTCCTTGGGAAAGACGGTTCCTTGAACATGGAAATCCTTCTGGCCAGGATTGATTCCATGGTTTCCGAGGGAGCCGCCATCATTGACTTGGGAGCCTGTTCCACCAGGCCCGGATCCGATTCCGTCCCAGAAGAGGAAGAATGGAGAAGGCTATGTCCGTTCCTGAAACTCCTTGCGAGTGAACGTCGCGGCCTTCATCTCTCCATCGACACTTTCCGTCCAGGAATCGTTTCCCGTGCCTTTGACATTGTCGGGCGGTTCATTGTTAACGATGTCAGCGGAGGATCATCTTCCATGTGGCAACTTGTGGGAGAATTGGGACTTGAATATGTAGCCATGCACACCAGGGGTACTCCCAAAAACATGCAGTCACTTACCGACTACGACGATGTAACGGTGGCGGTCCGGGAGTTTTTCAGTGTTTTTTCAGAGAAGGCGGACCTGTACGGAGTCAAGGACTGGATCCTGGATCCGGGTTTCGGTTTCGCCAAGACCGCGGAGCAAAACTGGCAGCTTCTTCGTGAAATGTCTGTCCTGAAAGACTTTGGCCGCCCGGTGCTTGCCGGCATTTCCCGCAAGAGTTTCCTATACAAACCCCTTGGGATTACCCCGGGAGAAGCCCTTCCGGCTACATGTGCAGCTAACTTGATTGCCCTTCAGAATGGAGCTGACATCCTACGAGTACATGATGTGTCCGCAGCCTGTCAGGTAATAGATGTCTTCGGAAGATCCTAACGGCCGGGAACTTTCAGGTAGAGGATTGAGTCGGGACCTTCGTTGAACAACAGGTCCATTATTGAAAGATTGGGAATGAAACCGTATTTCTGGGCGAAGACCTGGTAATACGGTTTTTCCAGTCCCAGATCCTTAAGCACTGTGTCAGGGCGTTTAGGATGAAGCATTTCCCGGTAGTCCCCTTCGACAGGCTCAGAGACCGGCTGCGGTTGGTGAGCATGTAGAACCACAGGGACCGGAGGAACGTACTCCTCTGTCAGGCGGATATCAGCCTCGATCCTGGTCTTTTTAAGGAAGAAGCGGATTATCTGCATGTCCAGTTCGAAGAGGGTTTCGGGTTTCGAGTCAAGGATTGCGAAAAGCTCGTCCTTGTAATAGTCGAAATAAGCTGATGATTCGTAGGCTGATGCGATGGCCCGTTCAGTCCTTATTACCCAGGGAGTTGAATAGTCCACTTTGATTTTCGTGATGGGGAGTTCGTGGGTCCCTCCTTCATGCACCACCGGGAAATTGAGGTACTGGGGCCCATCGGCTGCATAGTAGCGGCAACGGTTGCGCCAACTCTGCTTCTGGTAGTTCTCGCAAGCTTCTATGTGTACGGTCTTCCCTTCGGCCATCAACGCGAAATAGCTGATAGGAGGGAAATAGGCTATGCCCAGAAGCATGGTCCTGGTCTATTCAAAAACGCCTTTCTCGTGGGAATCGCTGGCCCTGATGATACCCCTCTTTGAATTCTTGATGAATTCGAGGATAGTGTCACGTTCCTCGCTCTGGGGGAAACCGGCCTCGACCTTTGTACAGCCGTCGGAAATGTTGTACCCGGAGTAGTAGATCGTGTCGTAAATGTCCTTTATGTTCCTGATCACTTCAGATGAGAAACCCCTGCGGCGGAGTCCGACGATATTCACACCTGCATAGCTTATCGGTTCGCGGCCGCACAGAACATAGGGAGGCACGTCCTTGTTGATCTTGGACATTCCACCGACCATTGCATGACAGCCGACCTTTGAGAACTGATGAGCCTTGGAGCCGCCACCGATTATTGCCCAGTCGTCTATCTGGGTCTCTCCGGCCAGGCCGACATAGCTGGTCAGGATGCAGTGGTTGCCGATCACGCAGTCATGGGCGATATGTACATAGGACATGATCAGGGTGTCGCTTCCGATCCTGGTAATGTACTTTCCGCTGGCCTTCGTGCCGCGGTTTATGGTTGCACACTCGCGGACTGTCACATTGTCTCCAAGCTCGACCCTGGTGATCTCCCCTTCGTATTTCAGGTCCTGGGGGATTGCCCCCACGACAGCTCCAGGGAAGATTTCGCAGTTCTTTCCCATCTTGACATATTGGAATACGGTGGCGTGGGGCATTATCTTGCATCCGTCCCCGATTTCGACATCAGCGTCGATGAAAGCGAAGGGACCTATTTCAATATTGTCACCCAGTATTGCGTTGGGACTTACAGATGCTAAAGGAGAGATATTATTCATGATTTGTACTGTTTTCTGTTATTTGATGGCCTCCCTTATGGCCTTGGCCATGCGAGTGTTGATGGAATGACCTGGCTTGAAAGCCTCTATCCTGGCATTGATCAGGCCGCCTGAAAGGTAGAGGTCGCCGATCATGTCGAGAAGCTTGTGCCTTCCGCATTCATCCGGGAAATGAAGCTTGAGGTTGTTCAGGTAACCCTTGTCGTCAATGGCAAGGCTTGGGACGTTGAAGAGATGTGAAAGCCGGTCCACCTGCTCCTGGCTCACCGGATGCTCCACGATGACTATTGCATTGTCCACGTCTCCTCCTTTGACGAGGTTGTTGTTGAAGAGATATTCAATCTCATGGAAGAAAACGAAGGTCCTGCAAGGCGCCAATTCTTTGGAATAGTCGGTACTGAGGTCCCAATGGGCCTTCTGAACACCCAGAACCTTGGAACCGAAATCGACTGTAAGGTCAATGGAAGGTTCCTCGCAAGGAGTCACCCTGATGAAGGAACCGGAGTTTTCGTCTGCAACCTCGATTTCGTGAGGAAGATCTATGAATATCTTATCAGCTGCCTGCGTGGCAAGGCCTGACTTCTGCAAAGCCTCTACATAGAAACGGGCGCTTCCGTCCAGGATGGGAACTTCGACATTGTCGATATCAATTATCGCATTGTCCACACCAAGTCCTGAAAAGGCGGACATCAGATGTTCTATGGTGGAGACAGACACTTCCCCATTGGCTATGGTAGTGCTTCTCGCAGTCGAACCGACATTTTCGGCCAGGGCCTTGACAATAGCGTCATTCCCAAGGTCGGTACGGTGGAATACTATTCCGGTGTTCTCATCGGCAGGCTTCAAAACCATGCGTGCAATCCGGCCTGTGTGAAGGCCTTTGCCTTGAAACTCAAGTTCTTGTGAAAGTGTCTTTTGTCTTCTTTGGACCATATTAATGCTGTCGGAACACCTTACTGCAAAAAGTGGTCCGCAATAATGATTATTGCCCCTGTTTACGGAACACCGCATAACTGCGGAGATAGTTCTTGAAGGGGATTGCAGGTGAGCCGAGAACTGTCTGTCCGGGCTCCTTTATGTTGCCGATGATACCGGCCTGTGCACCGATAGTGGTGTTGTCGGCGATTTCAAGATGGCCTGCTATTCCGACCTGTCCGGCGAGAATGCAGTTCTTTCCTATCTTGGTGGATCCGGCGATTCCACATTGGGCAGCCATCACAGTGTTTTCACCGATCTGTACATTATGGGCTATCTGGCAGAGATTGTCAATCTTGACTCCCTTGCCTATGATCGTGGATTCCATCTCCGAGCGGTCGATAGTGGTGCCTGCACCAATCTCCACGTTGTCTCCGATTATGACATTACCGAGATGTTCTATCTTCTCCCAAGTACCGTCTGGAAGGGGAGCGTTGCCGAAACCGTCGGAACCTATCACTGCGTTGGCATGTATGATCACATTGTCGCCAATCACCATTCCTGGATAGATTACCACTCCGGGGTAGATGATGCAGTGCTTGCCGACCACAGTGTTGTCTCCGACATAGACATTCTCGTAGATCTTGGTGTAGTCTCCGATGCTGGCGTGATGGCCGACGTAGGAATGGCTTCCCAGATAGACTTTCTTTCCGAATTTGCTGGTCAGGAACCAGGAAGAGCGGAATCCCCTGTGACGCCTGTCAGTGCGCTTCTGGGTTGCTGCGTACTTGAGCAGGTCGGCCAGTGACTTGTAGGCGTCATCGACCCTGATCAAGGTGGGCGTTATCGCCTCCTTGGGCTGGAAATCCTTGTTGACCAGAAGGATGCCTGCCTTGCATGTGTAAACGTATTTCTCGTATTTGGGATTGGCGTAGAAGCATAGCTGTCCGGGTTTTCCGTGCTCGATTTTCGCGAAGGAGGTTACCTTGACTTGGGGGTCTCCTTCTACGGTTCCCTTGAGGACCTGGGCCAATTGCTTCGCTGTAAATTCCATCTTCAGAATCGTGGTTTTTAAAAAAGTCTACAAAGAAAACAATTAATTTTCATTTTTGCTAAATTATAATTACCTTTGCACTGTTGAGAGAGATAGGTGACGAAAGCGTCTCCTATCTTTTGTTTTATGACAATGGAAAAGGAACTTATCATAAAGAGCATCGGACCGGCAGTGGAGCAGCGTGGCTGCTTTATTGTCGAAGTAACCGTCAGCAAGGATAATGACGTGGTGCTTGCCATCGAGAAAGAAGTCGGAGATGTGGATCTTGAAGACTGTGTGTCAATCAATGACACCTTCTTGTCCATCTTTGACAAGGATGCAGAGGATTACTCCCTGACTGTGACTTCAGCAGGTTTGGACCAGCCCTTCAAGGTCCCTGGTCAGTACAAGAAGGCCATTGGGTCACAGGTCGTCGTCCTTCTCCGGGGCGGTGCCAAGATTGTCGGAGTCCTTACGGAGGCTGACGAGGAAGGGATTACCCTTCGCTATTCCAGGAAGGAAACCGTTGAGGGAAAGAAGAAAAAGGTAACCGTGGAGCATGAGGAGAAATTCGGTTTCGGGGAGATAAACTCGGTTAAATCCCACGTTGAATTCAAGAAATAGAGACAATAAAGATAAAAATGGAAAAGAAAGACGAAATCACTCTCATTGATGCCTTCAAGGACTTCAAGGAAGAGAAGAACATCGACAGGCCCGTGATGATGGGCGTACTCAAGGACGTGTTCCTGACTCAGATCGCAAAGACCTATGGATCTTCGGACAATTTCGACGTTATTATCAACGTGGACAAGGGAGACTGCGAGATCTACCAGAACTTCGATATAGTCGAGGAGGTCGAGAATCCGAACACCCAGATCACCCTAGAGCAGATCAAGGCCGAAACCGGAGATGATGACTATGAGATCGGAGATGTGTACACCAAGAAGCTTTCCCTCGCCTCTTTCGGAAGAAGGGGTATCCTGAACATCAGGCAGAACCTTCAGGGAAGGATCATGGACATCGACAAGGCTAATGTCTTCAAGGAGTATTCCGACAAGGTCGGTGAGATTTTCACCGGTGAGATCTATCAGACTTGGTCTAAGGAAGTTATCATCCTTGACGAGGACAGCAATGAACTCCATCTGCCCAAGAACGAGCAGATCCCCGGGGAGAGGTTCAAGAAGGGCGACACCATCCGCGCTATCATCAAGAGTGTTGAGATGAAGAACAACACCACTCCCTACATCACTCTTTCCAGGACTTCCAATGAGTTCCTTGAGAAACTGTTCGAGCTGGAGGTCCCCGAGATTTTCGACGGCCTTATCACCATCAAGAAGGTCGTCCGTGTTCCCGGTGAGCGTGCCAAGGTGGCTGTTGAGTCCTATGACGAGAGGATCGATCCGATCGGAGCCTGCATCGGCGTGAAGGGATCCAGGATCCTTGGAATCGTCCGCGAGCTCCGCAACGAGAACATCGACGTTTTGCAGTGGACATCCAACACGCAGCTTCTTATCCAGAGGGCTCTCAATCCTGCCAGGGTCTCATCAATCGACCTCGGATCATCCGACAAGGATAAGATCAAGGTTTACATGCAGCCAGATGAGGTAAAGAAGGGAATCGGCCGTGGTGGTTGCAACATCAAACTTGCCGGAATGCTTGTTGGCCGTGAGATTGAAGTCTGGAGGGAACTTTCCAAGGACGAGATGATGGAAGAGGAAGACGTTCTCCTCAGTGAGTTCAGCAATGAGATTGACCAGTGGGTCATCGACCGTCTGGAGGCAATCGGCTGCGACACGGCAAAGAGCGTGCTTGCCTTCTCTCCTGAAGACATCGCCAAGAGGGCTGACCTCGAGGACGAGACTGTCGCCGAGGTGTTCAGGATCCTGAAAGCAGAGTTTGAAGACTAGTCCGAAAGGGCAGATTATTGATTTAATTAGGGGTTGAATATGGGTGAAATCAGACTGAATAAAATTATCCGTACTTACAATATCGGACTTCAGAGTCTCGTGGACTTTCTGAACAGCCAGGGCGTCGAAGTTGATGCCAATCCGAATGCAAAGATTTCGGACGAGCATCTCGGTGCCATTGAGAAGCAGTTCGGAAAGGACCTTGAGTTGAAGAAGGCTTCCGAAAAAGTTGACATCAAGTTGAACGAAATCCTGGAGAGGACCTCAAGGAAACAGCAGGAGGCCGTCCGTGAAGAAGAGTTCGAAGAACCGGTCAGGGAAACGGTGATAAAGAGCAATGTCTTTACTCCTGTCGAGCCCAAACCGGAACCCAAACCGGAACCCAAGCCGGAACCTAAACCCGAGCCTAAGCCGGAACCCAAGCCCGAGCCCAAACCGGAGCCTGCTCCCGAACCGATTCCTGAGCCTGTTCCTGAACCGGAACCGGTTCCCGAACCTGTCCCCGAGCCTGTAGAGCCTGAAATCAAACCCGAACCTGAGGTAGTGGCAGAGATGCAGGAGGAAACCCCCGTCGCAACCCCTGCGGAGGAAGTCCCCGTCAATGTTGTCGAAGCCCAGGTCGAGGAGGATAACCCGGTTGAGGCTGAGGTCAGGGAAGATGCGGCACAGGATGAACAGGCACCCGGATTCAAGGTCTTGGGAAAGATTGACTTGTCCCAGTTTGAGAAGAAGGCTGGCAAGAAGAGGGAAAGGATTGCCAAGGGAAGCCAGAAAGTCGATGTCGCTAAGGAAGGCAAACAGGCTGACAACAATTCCCGTAAGGATTCTTCCAAGAAGAAAGACAACCGTCCCGCAGCTGCTGACCAGGGCAAGGGAGGAAGGAAGCGTGGCCGTGGAGCTGACCGCTTCAAGCCTGCCATGACCGAGGAAGAGCAGGAGGCGATGCAGAAGGAGATCCAGAAGCAGGTCAAGGAGACCTACGCCAGGATGAACGACAACAAGAAGAACAACTTCGGAGCCAAGTACAGGAAGGAGAAGAGGGAGCAGGCTGCGGCCAGGACCCAGGAGGAAATGGCTCAGGTTATGGCTGAGAAGACCGTTCTGAAGGTCACTGAATTCGTGACTGTCAATGACCTCGCTACCCTTATGAACAACACTCCGGTCAACGAAGTCATCAAGGCTTGCATGGAGCTCGGTCTGATGGTTTCCATCAACCAGAGGCTCGATGCTGAAGCCCTCGTCCTGGTTGCCGAACAGTTCGGCTACAAGGTAGAGTTCGTGACCGCCGACCTGACTGAGGAGATCGAGGAGAACAGTGCACAGGAAGACAAGGAAGAAGACCTCGTGTCCAGGCCTCCGGTGATCACAGTCATGGGTCATGTCGACCATGGTAAGACTTCCTTGCTGGACTATATTCGTAAATCCAACGTCATTGCCGGTGAGGCTGGAGGTATCACCCAGCACATCGGTGCCTACAATGTGAAGTTGCCTGACGGCAGAAGGATTACCTTCCTTGATACTCCTGGCCACGAAGCTTTCACCGCCATGCGTGCCAGGGGAGCCCAGCTCACCGACCTTGCCATCATTATCATCGCCGCTGACGATGCTGTGATGCCCCAGACTGTCGAGGCTATCAACCATGCCCAGGCGGCAGGTGTCCCGATGGTCTTTGCCATCAACAAGATAGACAAGCCCGGAGCTATGCCGGAGAAGATATACCAGCAGCTCTCCCAGATGAACATCCTTACCGAAGCGTGGGGAGGAAAGTACCAGAGCCAGGAGATATCGGCCAAGAAGGGACTTAACGTGGACAAGCTCCTCGAAAAGGTCCTTCTTGAAACCGACCTTCTCGACCTCAAGGCCAATCCCAACAAGAGGGGAGTGGGAGCAGTCATCGAGTCTTCCCTTGACAAGGGACGCGGCTATCTTGCTACAGTCCTTGTCCAGGAAGGAACCCTCAGGACCGGAGACATGGTTCTCAGCGGTTGCTACTATGGTCGTGTCAAGGCTATGTTCAACGAACGCGGCCAGAAGGTAAAGGAAGCAGGTCCTTCTACCCCTGTTTCCATTCTCGGTCTCAACGGAGCTCCCAGTGCCGGTGACAAGTTCAATGTCATGGCTGACGAGAAGGAAGCCAAGTCCATCGCCAACAAGCGCGAGCAGCTCATCAGGATCCAGGGCATCAAGACCCAGAAGCACATGACCCTCGAGGAGATCGGTCGTCGTATCGCCATCGGCAACTTCAAGGAACTCAATGTAATCGTCAAGGGAGACGTGGATGGTTCAGTTGAAGCTCTGTCCGATTCACTTATCAAGCTTTCAACCGAGCAGGTCAGGGTCAATGTCATCCACAAGGCGGTCGGAGCCATTTCCGAATCCGACGTGATCCTTGCCGAGGCCTCCGATGCCGTGATCATCGGCTTCCAGGTCCGTCCTTCGACCGATGCCAGGAAGACTGCCGATGAGCAGGGAATAGAGATCCGTCTCTATTCAGTCATCTATGACGCCATCAACGATGTCAAGGACGGTATCGAAGGTATGCTCGAACCTATCAAGAAGGAAGAGATCACCGGTACTGCCGAGGTCAAGCAAACCTTCAAGATTTCCAAGGTTGGAACCATTGCCGGCTGTCTCGTCCGCGAAGGCAAGATCGCCAAGACATCACAGTGCCGTCTCATCCGTGACGGAATCGTGGTTTATACAGGCGATATCGCTTCCCTCAAGAGGAACAAGGACGACGCCAAGGACGTTTCTGCCGGAATGGAGTGTGGTATCGGAATCGAGAAGTTCAACGATATCAAGGTCGGTGACCTGATCGAAGCCTTCATAATCACAGAGATCAAGCAGACGCTCGATTAGCAGATAGTTTTATGAATACATTTCTTAAATCGACGGCAACCATCCTGACCATAGGTTTGGTTGCCGTTTCCTGCACTCAGAAGTGGCAGGAAGAAGCAAAGGACGGGTATAACCTCGTAACCCAGAAAGGCGGTCAGGCTCTCGGTTACAGCCCTTCTTCAGGTGTGACCATCATTACTAAGGGTGGTTATGCCTTCAAGGATCTGAATCGCAACGGCAAACTGGATGTCTATGAAGACTGGCGCAAGGATCCTGTAGTCCGCGCCAAAGACCTTGCATCCAAGCTCTCCATAGAGGAGATTGCCGGAATGATGCTCTACAGCGGTCACCAGGCTGTCAATGGCCCCGAAATCACTGATGCCCAGCGTAAATTCCTCAAGGAAGACAATCTTCGTGCTGTCCTTATGACCCGGGTATCTTCTTCTGCCGATGCTGCAAGATGGAACAATAACGTGCAGGCCTTTGTCGAAGGATTTGGCCACGGAGTCCCCGCCAACAACTCGTCAGATCCCAGGCATGGTGCCCAGGCGACAGCCGAGTTCGATGCCGGTAACGGAGGTTCAATTTCCATGTGGCCTTCAAGCCTTGGAATGGCAGCGACATTCGATCCTGACCTGGTTGAGGAATTCGGCCGGATAGCGTCCAAGGAGTATCGGGCCCTTGGTATTGCCACAGCCCTCTCACCTCAGATCGATCTTGCGACTGAACCTCGCTGGAGTCGCTTCAACGGCACATTTGGAGAGGATCCCGAACTGGACATAGACATGGCAAGGGCTTATGTGGATGGCTTCCAGACTTCTGAGGGAGAAACTGAGATCGGTGGCGGATGGGGCTATGAGTCCGTCAATGCAATGATCAAGCATTGGCCTTCCGGCGGTCCTGAAGAAGGCGGACGTGATGCCCATTACAGTTACGGAAAGTACGCTGTCTATCCCGGCAACAATTTTGAGACCCAGATCCGTCCCTTCACGGAAGGTGCCCTGAAACTCTCCGGCAAGACCGGAATGGCGTCAGCCGTAATGCCTTATTACACGATTTCCTGGAATCAGGATCCGTCAGGAGCCAATGCCGGAAACAGCTACAACAAATACATAATTACCGATCTTCTCCGTGATACCTACGGATTCGAAGGAGTTGTCTGTACAGACTGGAACATCACCAAGGATTATTCCCATGTAGAAGGTTTTGAAGGTAAGTGCTGGGGAATGGAGACTCTGACCGAGTCTGAGCGTCATTTCAAAGTCATCGAGGCCGGAGTTGACCAGTTCGGCGGCAATAATGAAAAAGGTCCGGTACTTGACGCTTACAACATGTGGATCGAGAAGTACGGCGAG
>CAMHFA010000014.1 GCA_946184255.1 uncultured Bacteroidales bacterium | reverse complement strand
CCGTCCGGTCCATGGGAGGATGAGTGGAATTCGTGAAGTCCGGTGGAGGTCTCAAGTTTCTGGATATTCCCAGGCCTGACTCCTGAGCCGGCCATGATGACTATCCTGTCCTCCGCCTTGACGGCGAGTTCCTTGAGCATGCCCATACCCTCACCGACTTTGGCTGCATGACCAGCTGTAAGAAGCCGTTCGCAGCCAAGCGAGATGATATCCTCAAGGGCTTTGAAAGGATCTGAACACTCGTCGAAAGCCCTGTGGAAGGTAATGCTCAATCCACTGGCTGCTTCCATAAAACGCTTCAAGGCAGGTATATCCACAGAACCGTCCCTGTTGAGGGCGCCGATCACGACTCCGTTTACCCCAAGAGATTTGCACATCCCTATGGCGTCAACCATCTGCTGGATTTCCGATTCATCGTACACGAAATCCCCACCCCTTGGCCTGACCAGTACGTTGACGGGGATTGCCACGCTGGAAAGGACCTGTTCGAGGTTTTTCCTTGAGGGAGTGACCCCTCCGCAAGGGAGATCTTCGCAGAGCTCTATCCTTCCGGCACCTCCGGCTTGCGCTTCCATTGCTTCTCCAGCATCAGTGCAGCAGCATTCGAGGAATCTTCTGACGGAACCTATACCTTCCAGCTCGAGGAGGAGTTCCGGCCTGCAGATGTCGGCCATGAGGAAGTGGATCGGAACCCCTTTCCAGTGTGCTGTCAGGGATGAAACAATTGCAGGAATGTCCTTCTCGTTCTTGATATAGACCCTTATGGCCTCGAAATGGAACCTTGGGCAGTCGGGGAATATATTCCCAGGTGCCACAAGATGTTCCATGACATCTATCGCCGCTTCGCTTTGAAGCCATGGATCGGTCGAGATTTCACTGTTCTCGCCCTTTATGGCTGCGGTGCCGGAGACCAGGACAGTGTCGTCAAGTAGCCTTGCCCTTTCGAACTTCGGAGTGGTCTTGACGGTTTCCTTACCTTCTTTGAGGACTTTGTTGGAATACTTGTGTGCAGGAACCTGGATCGGGTTGTCGATCGGCTTGCTTATCGTTGCACAATCCTTGACCGCATAGACTGAAACTGTGACACCTCCTTCCGAGCATCCGATACCGGTTGCAGCAGGGTAGCCTTCCGACCAGTCCACGCTTCCGTAGAAGGCTGAGCGTGCATCATTGAATAGCTGATAGTTCTGTATCTTTCCGTCAGTGTGGGTGATTCCTTCTATGTAATTCCACTGACGTACTATTTCATTCACCTTGAACCCCTCGTTATCCAGAATTTCCCGGATCCTTCCGAAGATCCTTCTCGCCTGGGCTCCGGTATCTCCTTCATGGGGGAAGTGTATTCCTTTGGTAATCAGTTCGGCTCCCTTTTCTCCGCGGATGATTATGTAGTCTTCGCAGTACTCTACGGTAGCATCCTCCCTCAGGTAGAGAACTTCCGCAGTAAGGGTGGTGCCGATTGGTTTCTGTGCAACACAGGTGACAACCGGGGCGGCCTTGCCGAAGTGCTCCCGGCAGGCTTCAACGATGGCAGACTCACTTTCGAGATAATCATCCAGGCAGGAGGCTTCGAAGAAGAAGACTATCCCAAGGACCATCTGCTCCTTGCCCACTTTTCCGAGTATGTCCCGGCATCTGGACGAGATGCTTCCCTGGATGCCTGTGCTGATTATCTTCAGGTATTTATCTTTAGTCATGAAACTAATTTTCAATAAATCTTACAAATTTCGCTAAAATTCCTCTATTCTGAAAATACCTATTAATAGTGATTGCCTCTATTCGAATTAATACCTAATTTTGTCGAGATGAAACTGTCAGACCTTAATACAGGAGGAACCGGTGTAATCGTCAAGGTTGGCGGCCAGGGTAATTTCCGGAAGAGGCTCATCGAGATGGGCTTTATTCCTGGGAAGAAGGTCAATGCCATCCTCAATGCTCCCTTGAAAGACCCGATCGAGTACGAGATCATGGGTTACAAGGTGTCTCTCAGGCGTGATGAAGCCTCCTTGATCGAGATCTGTTCCGAAGAAGACTACAACTCCGAAAACAGCGGAACCATAAGGGTTGCCCTGGTAGGAAATCCCAATTGCGGCAAAACATCACTGTTCAACCTTGCTTCCGGCAGCCACGAGCATGTCGGCAATTACAGCGGCGTGACAGTGGATGCAAAGGAAGGGCATTTCAACTATAAGGGCAGGAAACTGATTTTCGTGGACCTGCCTGGTACATATTCCCTTTCGGCATTCTCGCCGGAGGAGAAGTATGTCAGGGAGAATCTTGTCGAGCATGTTCCTGATGTGGTCATAAATGTAGTGGATGCTTCCAACATTGAGCGTAACCTCTATCTCACCACACAGGTGAAGGACATGAATCTCAAGGTGGTGATGGCCTTGAACATGTACGACGAACTCAAGAAAAGGGGAGACAGGATAGATACCAAATTGCTTGGCCGTCTGCTTGGAATGCCCGTCTGTCCTACTGTGTGCAGGACGGGGGAAGGGATTCCCCAACTGTTGGACACAGTTATAGAAATCGCTGATAATGATGGTCCGGCTGACCCTGTTTCTGCAGACAAGATAACTGCAGGTGACGATTCGGAAGAGATAGAGAAGAGATACCAGTTCATCCACGATGTCCTTTCAAGGACTTATGTCCGCCACATCGAACCGGTCGGTGAAAAGTCCTGGACTGAAAAGATAGACTCGGTGGTTACCAATAAATGGGCTGCTTTCCCGATATTCCTGGTCATACTCTACCTGATCTTCCAGGCTACCTTCTCCCTAGGCAATTATCCTATGAACTGGATAGACTGGCTAGTGGGTAAGTTCGGGGAATTCGTTGCGGCCTTCATGAAGGATGGCTGGCTGAAGGATGTACTCGTCGATGGTGTTATCGCGGGAGTTGGAAGCGTCTTGGTCTTCCTTCCGAATATTCTTATCCTGTATTTTTTCCTTTCCATCATGGAGGACACGGGTTACATGGCCCGGGCCGCATTCATCATGGACAAGCTCATGCATAGGATTGGCCTTCACGGTAAGTCATTCATTCCCATGGTCATGGGATTCGGATGCAACGTGCCTGCAATAATGGCCACAAGAGCAATCGAAAGTCGCAAGAGCCGGCTGATAACAATAGCCATAATTCCTTTCATGTCGTGTGCCGGCCGGCTCCCGATTTTCGTACTCCTTGCGGGAGCCTTCTTCCCGCACCATTCCGCCCTTGCCCTTCTTGGAATATATTTCCTCGGCGTCGTTCTGGCAATCCTTTCAGCCATGGTGTTGAGCAAGTTCATCAAGGAAGATGACCTTCCATTCGTTATGGAACTCCCACCTTACCGTGTGCCCACCGGGAAAGCGATCTGGAGACATACTTGGGAGAAAGGAAAGCAGTACCTGGAGAAGATGGCCACTACCATCCTCATAGGTTCGGTTGTAATCTGGTGTCTGGGATATTTCCCGCGCTCCGGTCGTGACACCGAATACCAGCAGGAGCATTCCTACATCGGGCAAATTGGAAAGGCTGTTGCCCCCGCCCTTGATCCCCTGGGCTTCAATTGGAAGATGGACATAAGCCTTCTTTCCGGAGTGGTTGCCAAAGAGTTGGTAGTCAGTACCCTGGGCGTAATGTACGCTTCTGATTCGACCGTTGAGGAAGACAATACCCAGCTCCAGGCTGCTCTCTCATCTTCAGTGACTTTGCCTACGGCAGTAGCCTTCATGCTGTTCATTCTTCTATACTTCCCTTGTATAGCCACCTTCGTGGCCATAAAGAATGAGACGGGTAAATGGAAGTGGGCAATTGCTATCTGCGCCTACACAATGGCTGTTGCCTGGGTCTGCGCCTTCATCGGCTTCCACCTGACCGCTTTGATAATTTAATTTGTATCTTTACTGACATGAAAGACATCTTCACTCCCGACATGAGACTGTCGGACATGATTGACATGAACTATACCCTTATGCAGGTCATGTCCAGGATGGGCGTTGGGCTTTCCAATGCCGGTCTGAAAGCGGATGAGGCCTGCCGTCAGTGTGGTTTGGACATCTCGACCTTCATGCTCATCTGCAACGTCTATTCATTCCCTGATTATGTCCCTTCGTCAAAGGACATTGAATCACTGTGCATTCCGGATATTGTCAGATACCTGCGTGGGTCTCATACCTATTACACCGGTCGTGCACTGAACAATCTGGAATCTTCTTTCGACCGTCTCCTGGAGCCTTGTGACGAGACCAGGAAGGGTGCTATCCTGAAGTTTTTCGTGGAATACAAATCGGAACTGGAAAAGCATTTTGCCAGGGAGGAGAATGAGGTCTTTCCCTACATAGAGGCACTCCAGAAAGGCTCAAGGCCGGAAGGTTATTCGATTGACCAATTCGAAGAGCATCACGAGAGCGTGGATGAGAAACTGGAGGACATGAAGAATATCGTGATGAAGTACCTTCCTGAAGAATGTGATCCTGAGTTGAAAATGTGGGTCCTTATCTCTATCTACGGTCTTCGCGACGATCTGAGGCGCCATACCTATGTCGAAGACAATGTCCTTGTTCCTGCAGTAAGAAACCTCGAACGCGATGGAGAGTAGGAAGACCGTTTCACTGATAGTTCCTTCTGACATAGTGGCCAGGGGATTGGGAAGTATCCTGGAAGAATCCGGCGAGTTCAGGGTGGAGGAGGTTTTCCACGATTTTTCAAAGGCGGCCGAATCCAGATTGAGGGGGGTCGATCCAGATGTGGTGATAATCGATCCGGTGATCCTGGATTTCAAGAGCAGGAAGGAAGGCCGTAACATGCTTTCGGACGTTTGCGATTCGATAGTCATAGCCTTGGACGGACCTGCGGTCACTGAGGATGTACTGAAACTGTATGACGGTTCCGTGTCGCTGTATGACCGTCAGGACGAGCTTGTGCGAAAACTCCGTAATGCCTTGGAAACCAGACAGCCAGATGCTGTCTCAGATGGTGGGGAACTGTCTGCAAGGGAGAAAGAGATCCTTGTTTGCGTTGCGAAGGGCATGCTTAACAAGGAAATTGCCGACAAGCTGAACCTCTCAATCTACACCGTTATCACCCACCGAAAAAACATCACCCGCAAGACAGGCATCAAGACAGTCGCCGGCCTGACTGTCTATGCCCTTCTTAACAACCTAATAGATCTCGGTTCGGTTCAATAGGCATTTTAAAGGTTGATCTCTGCCACGACCGGATAATGGTCTGAGTACTTAAGGCGGGGAATCTGGTTGGAAACGGCTTTGAAATGCTTTGGATAGAGGATGTAATCAATCCTGATAAAGGGCCACAAAGCAGTGTGGGTGGCTCCGAATCCTTTTCCGGCCTCAACGAAAGTGTCCTTTCTTCCCTTCATTAACCTGAAATAGGTATAGGACATCGGGTTGTCGTTGAAGTCTCCGACTACTATCGACTCGACAGGGCATTCCTCAATGTCCGACATGACCTGGTCTACCTGTACAGGGCGCCTGGTTATAGACCTCTTCAGTTTCGCTTCGGTGTCCCTGACGAAAGTGCTGTCCTTTTGCCAGGATTTGACCAGTTTGGCCATCGAGATGTTATAACTCTCAAAATGGCAGTTGTAAACCCTCAGTTTCCTGTCGCCGATTTCAAGGTCTGTGTAAATCGCCAGATTTGCACTCTTGTCAAACTGCAACCGTCCCTTGTCCGTGATCGGAAAGCGGCTGAGGGTTACGTTTCCGTAGGCTCCATCCTTGTTGATGAACATGAAATAGCCTGACTGGTAGTCCGGAAAATGCTCGTTTATGAAATTCCGGACATCATATTCCCCATCCAGGTCGACTTCCTGAAGGCATACCACGTCAGCATCAGTCTTGCTGATGAATCTCATTATCGAGTCCAGGCAGGCTTTCCTGCCGTCATCTCCCTTGAAGTCTTTCCTCCTTCCAAGCATGAAACGTCCTACATTGTAGGACATTATCTTAACTGTGTTTTCACCCTTTTCATCTGCCCCGGATGAGAACTGGAAATATCTTCCTATGAATATGATGGAAGGCATAAGTGCCAGCAGGGGAATCAGGAATGCCTTGGATTTCCTTCGAATGGCATGGAAAAGCAGGAGCAGGTTCAGAACGGCCACAGGGATGAAAAGGAGCCCGATTACAGTCATGTACCAGGCCTTTGCAGGATTGACCAGTATAGAGGCATAGGTCAGGAAAAGAAGGAATGCCGTAAGGAGCATCAGCGCCCTGGTGGTGATGCCTACACTCCTGTCATGCCTTCTCTTTCCCATAGTCAGGTAATCCTATTTCTTCCAGAGTTTACCGGATTTTTTCCAATAGAAGATCATCAGGAATCCGAACAGGGCACCGCCCAGATGTGCGAAATGTGCAACCCCATCCATGGTTCCGGTAATTCCGGTGAAAAGTTCGATACCCATGAAGATCAGTACGAACCATTTGGCTTTAAGGGTCACGGGAGGGAAGACGAGGGTCCATAGGTCGTTTGGATAGAGCATCGCATAACCTATCTGGATTCCGTAGATCGCTCCGGATGCTCCAAGTGTAGGGGTTCTGAGGATGTCGATGTAGGCCTGGCTTAACTGTGCGCCGTCCGTGAGGGCTGCCTGTGCCTGGATGTCCTGTACAAGGAAATGAACCAGAAGCGCTCCCAAACCTGCGACGAAGTAAAAGATTACGAACTTCTTGGAACCAATCGTCCTCTCAAGCGCCGAACCGAACATGAGGAGGCACCACATGTTGACGAATATGTGCATGAAGTTTCCATGCATGAACATATAGGTCACCGGCTGCCACCAGTGGAAGAAGGGGGACTTCGGGTAGAAAACCGCGAAGGTCTCGATCATGAAGTTCTTGTTGATGAGGGTGGCGATGAACATCAGGACGTTGACCAGGAATATGTTTCTGGTAGCTTCCGGAATATTCCCTAGAATCCTTGCCATCAGTCCGCCTGAAGGGTTGTTGTCGTAGCCGTAGTATTGTGCCATGTCTAGAATAGTTTCTCCACCTGGGAGAGATTCAAGATTGCCATGATTTTCTTCCCGTTGCTTGTAAGTTCGGGATTGCCACTGGAAAGAAGGGTGTCCAGTAACAGCCTGGCTTCAGTGGGGGAGGACAGAGGATCAGCTGAAGAGGCACCCAGAAGAGCAATCTTCTCAGCCATCGCAGATTCCATCACTCCAGGAAGTGAAGCGCTGTCGTCGGAAAGGATCAAGATCAGGTTTTGGACCATGGTCTGTACCTTACCGGCCTCTCCGGAATAACCTTCGGGAACACCACCTACAACCACAGTGTCATTTCCGAGCGAAGAGATGTCGAATCCCAGTGAAGAAAGCAGATCGGATTTTTCCTCCAGGAGAAGCCTGTCGCCCACTCCGACCTGTACCTTGACCGGGAACATGTTGGCCTGGGTGACATGACCGTTCTTGTTGAGAGCTGACAAAGCCCTGTCGTAGAGGATCCTTTCCCGTGCCCTCTTTACGTTTACCACCATAAGTCCTTCCTTGACGGGGGACACAATGTACCTTCCGTCCAGGATAAGTGTCTGGCTTACATGTACCGTCTTTTCCTCGAAGAGCCTTCCATAATCTTCCCTCCGGTCAACATATTTTGAAGGCTGGTAACCTCCTCTTTCTACGGAATCACCTTCCCCGGAGAAGACACTCTCGAAAGGATTGTAGTCAGGATCCAGAGGTACCTGCGGGGCGGTGTCGGGCTTATATTCAGAAAAGTGCCTGCCCAGGACCGGCATTTCATTCGCTTCCGGATTTGAAAAATCGATCGCTCCCGCGAAGGAATTCTTGCCCAGGGTCTCCTTGACAGCGGCATAAACGACTTGGAAAACGAAAGATTCGTCTTCGAATTTAACCTCGGTCTTGGTGGGGCTGATGTTGACGTCTATCGATTTGGGATCAGTCTCAAGGTAGATGAAATAAGCCGGGGTGACTCCCTCCGGGATAAGGCCTTCATAGGCTTTCATCACGGCTTTATGCAGATAGGGACTGCGGAAGTAACGGCCGTTGACGAAGAAATACTGGTTGCCGAGAGTCTTCTTGGCAGTGTCCGGGCGCCCGACGAAGCCGCGAAGGGAAAGAACAGAAGTGTCGGCGGAGATGTCAACAAGGTCTGAGGCGACCGATGGACCCATAAGGTCCATAATACGGTACTTCAAAGACTTGGCCGGTTTAAGGACATATATGTCCTTGCCATTGTGGCTCAGGGAGAAGCCTGTTTCCGGACAAGTGAGGGCGACCCTGTCGAATTCCTCGACTATGTGCCTGAATTCGACGTTGTCCGATTTGAGGAATTTCCTTCTTGCGGGAATATTGTAAAAAAGGTTCCGGACAGCGATGTTGGTACCCTTGGGAGCTGAAACCTCAGTTGTGGAGAGATGCTCGGATCCGGCGAATTCGACCTGACAACCGGTCTCGCTGCCTTCAACTCGGGTCCTGAGGGTGACTTCCGCAACAGCTGCAATGGAAGCCAAGGCCTCACCGCGGAAACCGAAGGTGGAGATTTGCTGCAAGTCTTCCGCCGTGGCTATCTTGGAGGTTGCATGCCTCTCAAAACAAAGCACTGCATCGTCAGGGGACATTCCGCAGCCGTTGTCGATAACCTGGATCAGGGTCCTTCCCGAATCGGTAATAACGACGGTGACCTGGTCGGCTCCTGCATCCACAGAATTCTCCATAAGTTCCTTGACCACCGATGAGGGCCTTCCCACGACCTCTCCGGCGGCTATCATGTTGGCTATGTTGCCAGGCAGTATCCTGAGATCCATCCTACAGCAAAAGATAGAATTTGCAGAGATAGATCAGGACCACAGCAAGAAGGATAAGGCCGACAATGCCAATGATCTTCTGGGCTGTGGTTGCTCCGCTGTCGCGTTTGGCATAATTGCCATCGCGCCAGGATCCGCGGATGTAGGCGCCGGCCTTGTATTCACCGGCAGCCTTTTCCTTCTCTTTCTCGGCATCCAGCCTGCCATCTACCTTTCCGAACACCTGACGGCGCTCTTCTTCGTCCTTATCGTAGTAGATCGGCCTGTAGTTGAACTTCCTGTGCTCCTGCTGGCCAGGAAAAGTGAAAAAGCCCATAGCAAGTTATTGTTTCGTAAAAGACAAATATAAATAAAAATGTTAAATTAGTGGCATCAATACTTTTCACAGATGAAACATGTAGGAATATCGGTCATGGCGGCGATAGCCGTGATGATTTCCGGCTGTGCCGGCGGTTCCACACCGAAAAACGACTTGACAGATTATGTGAATGTGAAGATTGGATCTGGTGGCCACGGTCATGTGTTCGTGGGGGCTAACGTTCCTTTCGGAGCAGTGCAACTAGGCCCCACCAGTATTCCCCAGTCCTGGGACTGGTGCTCCGGCTATCATGAAAGTGATTCGACGGTGATAGGCTTCTCCCACACCCATCTCAGTGGTACTGGCATAGGCGACCTCTTCGACGTAACTCTCATGCCTGTTGTGGGGGAGGTGAAGTATGCCCGTGGCATAGAGGCGGATCCGGTTTCCGGACTCTGGTCCTATGCGGACCGTACCAAGGAAATCGCCAGGCCAGGTTATTATAGTGTGCCCCTGATCCGTTATGGAATAACAGCCGAGATGACTGCCACCAACCGTGTCGGACTCAGCCGCTACACATTCCCGGCATCTGACGAGTCCGCGATTGTGATTGACCTTGAGAACGGAGGATGTTGGGACAGGGCTTATGGTACCAAGGTTGAGGCCGTTGATGACCACACAATCAAAGGATTCCGATTCTCGGCAGGCTGGGCAAAGAATCAGAAGGTGTTCTTCTATGCCGAATTCTCAAAGCCTTTCGATTCATTCGAGGTAATTCCCGTCAGGGAAAGGACATTCCAGGACGAGACATTCACGATCAATTACGGAAGGGCAAACTTCAAGACTTCCGAAGGGGACCAGGTTCTCGTGAAAGTCGCGATTTCTCCCGTGAGCGAGGAGAATGCCAGGCTGAACATGGAAACAGAACTTGAAGGATGGGATTTCGAGGCTGTGGCCGAGGCTGCGAAGGATGCCTGGAACCAGGAACTGTCGAAAATCAAGGTTGAGGGAAAGGATCCTGAATCCAGGACGATATTCTACACTGCATTGTACCACACCATGATCATTCCTGCCACATTCTGCGATGTCAATGGAGAGTACCGCGGTGCCGATGGAGAGGTCCATCTGGACGGTGGTTTTGTGAATTACACCACTTTCTCGCTTTGGGACACCTACCGTGCCCAGATGCCTCTGATGACTATCGTGCATCCTGAGAAGGAGTCGGACATGGTCAACACCATGATCCGTATCTGTGAAGAACAGGGCCGTCTGCCGGTGTGGCACCTGATGGGCAATGAGACAGACTGCATGGTCGGTAATCCCGGAATCATAGCCGTCGCGGACGCCATTGTCAAGGGTATCCCCGGCATCGACAAGGAAAAGGCTTGGAATGCTTTGAAAACCACGGCCATGTGTGATGACAGGGGACAGGATTTGAGAAAGCGCTTTGGTTACATACCTTCCGACCTGTACAACCAGTCTGTGGCTTGTGATATGGAATATGCCATAGCGGATGGGGCTATGGCTTCAGCCGCGGAGTACTTAGGAAAGACAGAAGATGCGAAGTATTTCCGCGAGAGGAGTCATTCCTACAGGAATTACATGGACAAGGAGACCCTGCAGGCCCGTGGAAGACTGTCTGATGGCAGCTGGAGGACTCCTTTCAGCCCTTATCATTCAGCTCACCAGGTAACAGACTATTGTGAAGGTACGGCCTGGCAGTACACCTGGCTTGCTCCCCAGGACTATGAGGGCCTGGTTGAATTCTACGGTTCAAAGGATTTCTTCCTGGAAAGGCTGGATTCCCTCTTCCTGGCTGATTCCCATCTTGAGGGAGAAAATGTTTCCAGTGACATAACCGGTCTGATAGGACAGTATGTCCATGGCAATGAACCCAGCCATCATATCATCTATTTCTATTCGATGGCAGGTGTTCCATCCAAGACCGCGGATCTTGTCCGCCAGGTTTATCACGATTTCTACTGGAACAATCCTGAGGGCCTTGCCGGAAATGAAGATGCCGGTCAGATGAGCGCCTGGTATGTCCTTTCCGCCCTTGGATTCTATGAGCCGGAACCGGCTTCAACCCGTTTCTGGTTCGGTGCACCTGTGTTTGAGGAAGCTGATGTGAATGTCCCTGGCGGAATCTTCAAGATCAAGGCTGATGGCCTTAGCCCGGAGAACAAATACATTCAGGATGTTACCCTGAATGGGCAGAAACTTGGCAGGGGCTACATCGAGTACTCCGAAATCATGGCCGGGGGAGACCTCGTCTTCAGGATGGGTCCGGAGCCTGCGGTTTGGTATTGATCGGACCAGGTAAAAAAAATCCACAAAAAATTTGTGGAGAAAGAAAAAGTTGTTACCTTTGCAGCCCGCTTCGGAATTAGAAGCACACAAGTTCATTGACAATATTGAAAGATTAGTACAAGCAAGTACCGAGAACAAAATAATCGAGAGCGTTGATTTCTTAGGAATGAAAGCTGTCGGGGTCGAGCTAAGAATTATATAGTGTATATACAAAGAAGAGTTTGATCCTGGCTCAGGATGAACGC
>CAMHFA010000013.1 GCA_946184255.1 uncultured Bacteroidales bacterium | reverse complement strand
AGAGCAGTCTCCTGTTCTCAAGATTGGCTTTTTCGGTTTTCTTAACTTCCATATTTCAGAGTATTAAATATCCTATAAGGCTTCCAAAGTTATAAATAATAATTTTCATTTCAAATTTTTTGAATTAATAGTTGTAGATTTGTGGAAACTTTAAGCCATGATCAGGTACTATTGTGAGGATGTAAAGTTCGTTTTCAAGGATAAATTGGCCAATAACCGTTGGCTTAAGTTTGTTGCCGGAAGCGAAATCAGAATGATTGGGGATATTAACATAATATTTTGTTCTGACAATTATATTCTTGATGTCAATATGCGGTATCTCCAGCATGACTATTTCACCGATATCATTACTTTTGATTATTGCGAAGGGAATAAGCTTTCCGGAGATTTATTCATAAGTATTGATTCGGTTCGCGAGAATGCCATTGAATATGGGGTCGAGTTTGAAGAGGAACTTCACCGTGTGATAGTTCACGGCCTGCTTCATCTGATCGGTTATGATGATCACACACCAGAGGAGGAAAAAGAGATTCACCTGAAGGAAGACTATTATCTCAAATTCAGGGAGTCCGTCTGATTTCAATGGATGCTTTATATGACATAATTGTCGTTGGAGGTGGTCATGCCGGCTGTGAGGCCGCAATGGCCGCAGCAAATCTTGGTTGTTCGGTCCTTTTGCTCAATGCGGATCTTCGCAGTTTTGCGAGAATGTCTTGCAATCCAGCCATAGGTGGTATAGCTAAAGGCCAGATAGTCAGAGAGATAGATGCCCTTGGGGGGCGAATGGGGCTGGTTACGGACAGCACTACCTTGCAGTTTCGTATGCTCAACAGGTCCAAGGGACCAGCCATGTGGAGTCCCAGGGCACAGTGTGATAAACAGGCCTTTTCCCTATGCTGGAGAAGAATTCTCGAAACTAATTGTAAATTAGATATTTACGCAGATTTTGCCAATTTATTCCTCTTTGAGAATTCAAAAATCTGCGGTGTTCGCACTACTACCGGGGCAATTTTTAAGTCTCGAGCGGTTATTTTAACCGCCGGAACCTTCCTTGGCGGTAAGCTTTTCATCGGACGCACTGTTTTCGAAGGGGGACGGATCGGGGAACTTTCTTCGCATGGCCTGACAGAACAACTTGCCAGCCTCGGCCTCAAGACCGGAAGGATGAAGACCGGCACTCCCCCAAGAATCAACATTTCTTCGATAGACACATCTTCTCTTCTTGAACAACTCGGAGATCCGGAACCTGAACGGTTTTCCTATTTGGATATTCCTTCCTCGGTTCAGGGGCGGGAACCTCAGATGCCGTGCTTTATTCTTCACACCAATGAGAAGGTCCATGAAATTCTTCGCTCAGGGTTCAAAGATTCTCCACTTCTTAATGGTCTGATAACCGGAAAGGGTCCGCGTTATTGTCCGAGCATTGAGGATAAACTTCGTGTTTTTCCAGATAACGATTCTCATCAGCTATTCCTTGAGCCGGAAGGCAGGAGTACCAATGAATATTATCTTCAAGGTTTCTCTTCTTCTTTGCCTTTGGATGTCCAATTGGAGGCCCTTCATGCTATAGCAGGGCTTGAAAATGCAAAGATATTCAAGCCGGCTTATGCCGTGGAATATGATTATTTCGATCCTACACAGTTGAAGGATACGCTTGAACTTAAGGACATAGAGAATCTTTATCTAGCCGGACAGGTCAATGGTACGACCGGGTATGAAGAAGCCGCAGCACAAGGCCTGCTCGCCGGAATCAATGCTGCTTTAAAGGTACAGGAGAAAGATCCTTTTATTCTTGGAAGGGATGAGTCTTACATTGGAGTTCTTATTGATGATTTGGTCACCAAGGGTGTAGATGAACCTTATCGGATGTTTACCTCCAGGGCTGAATATCGTATTTTACTCAGACAGGATAATGCAGATTTCCGATTGACTGAAAAGTCATATAAAATAGGACTGGCAACAGAGGAGCGTTACACAATAATGCAGCAGAAGTACGCTCAAACAACGATTTTGAGCGATTACTGTTACAAAACAAAAGTTCGCCCAGATGTTGTTAATGACTATCTCCAAGCCTGTGATTCCACCCCCCTGACGGATTCTAAGAAGATTGCAGAGCTTGCTGCCCGTCCAGAAACAAAACTTGACGATTTGTTGAAAATTGTTCCACGTGGAACAATTTTCCCAAAAGAGGTAGTAGAATCTGTGGAAATCGAAATCAAGTACAAGGGTTATATTGAACGCGAAAAAGCCATCGCCAATAAAATAGCCAGGCTTGAAAACTTGATTATTCCACAGGATTTTGATTTTGAAAAAGTCGCCGGCCTGTCTATCGAATGCCGCCAGAAGCTCTCACGTTACCGTCCACGCACCATCGCCCAAGCCTCTCGTATTTCCGGCGTCTCCCCTTCCGACATCTCTGTTTTACTGGTCTATTTCGGTAGGTAGTTTTTTTCCGGAGGAGTACTACTACTTGGAACCCATGGCCGCCCTTGGCCGTGCCAGAGGGAGGGGCCCGCTCGCGAAGCGAGTGGGAAGGGTGACGAGCGTAGCGAGGAAGGTTCCTGGTGGTAGTACCCCTCTGGAATAACTACATCATCTGAAGCGCAGACTTGATGATCTGCTCGACCTTGGCGTTGGGATTTGCCTTGAGAATAGCTTGGATGGCCTTGTTGACAGCGGGCTTGGAGAAACCGAGCATAACAAGGGCGCGGGAGGCTTCTTCGACGATTTCGTTGCGGGCCGCACCGCCGAACAATTCAGTTGTGTCTGCACCCTCTCCCTTGACGACCTTGTCCTTGAGCTCTATGATCATCCTCTGGGCGCTCTTTACTCCGATTCCTTTAATACTCTTTATTCTTGCCACATCCTCGGACAGGATCGCCTGACGTATCTCTTCTGCAGAAAGGGAAGACAGCATCATCCTGGCAGAAGCGACACCGATTCCTGAAACGCTGATAAGCAACTCAAACAACTCTCTCTCATCCTTCGTTGCAAAACCATAATATTCCTCCATGTCTTCACGAAGATAATGGAAGATATAAACCTTCGCTTCCTTCTTTTCCTGAAGAGCCTGGAAAGTCTGTAAGGAAATCAGGATACCATAGCCAATCCCGTTGTTTTCGAGTACGAGTTCAGCGGGGGAGAGTTCCGCAATTGTTCCCTTTATGTAGTCGATCATATCCAGAGGTTTTCAATGCTCAAATTTACGAATATTTGTTAAATTTGTATTTACATCATTTGTATTCTAAAATGACAATTAACGACATAAGGGGCATGTTTCCGGCCCTGCAGCAGCAGGTTTACGGACATCCGCTGGTCTATTTTGACAATGCTGCGACTTCCCAACGGCTGGTAAACGCGATTAGGAGGATGGACGGCCTGGCCCTTGGTGCCAACGCCAATATCCATCGTGCCGTGCACAAGCTTGCCTCCGATGCCACGGAGGAATATGAAAGCACCCGTGATGCTGTCCGCGATTTCATAAATGCCGGCTCAAGAGAAGAGATTGTTTTTACGTCCGGAACGACCGCTTCTATCAACCTTGTCGCGTATTCGTTCGGTGAAACATTCGTCCACGAGGGCGATGAGATCATTGTCACAGAAGAAGAGCACCATTCCAACATTATTCCATGGCAATTGCTCTGTGAGAGGAAGAAAGCCGTCCTTAAAGTCCTTGGAATTGACGACGAAGGTCACCTTAAGGTTGATGACCTCAAATCACTCATATCCCCAAGGACAAAACTTGTGGCAGTAACTCAAGTTTCAAACGTACTTGGCATAATCAATCCTGTTAAAGATATTGTAAATATTTGTCACTCAGCTAGTTGCCCTGTTTTGATAGACGGCGCTCAGGGAATAGTCCATGTAGGGGCCGATGTTCAGGATTTGGATTGTGATTTCTATGCTTTCTCAGGGCATAAGCTTTATGCGGCGACCGGAACCGGCGTCCTTTACGGAAAGAAAAAGTGGCTGGAACAGATGGTTCCTTTTATGGGTGGGGGAGAGATGATAGGTTCTGTAAAATTCTCGGGAAGCACTTATGCCCCTCTTCCCGGGAAGTTTGAAGCAGGAACCCAGAACATAAATGCTGTACCGACCCTTAAGGATTCGATCTCTTTCGTCAGGCAGATTCTTGAGGATGACAGGCTTCTTAAAGAAACGGCAGCTGTTGAAGAGTATTTATATTCAGCCCTCAAGTCTAAAAATATTAGATTATTCGGCGTTCCACGTGGAACAGAGACAAAGATACCTCTCTTCTCTTTCGTAGTGGAAGGTGCCCATCATGAGGATCTTGCTTTAATTCTGGACAAGATGGGAGTTGCTGTCAGGTCGGGTCAGATGTGTGCGGAACCCCTTATGGACCGGTTTGGAGTTACGGGCATGATCAGAGTTTCTCTAGCTCCTTACAACACGATGGAAGAAGTCGAGTCTTTTGTAAAGGCTCTTGAAAAAGCAATTTCAATGCTTGTTTAATACGCAGATGAAAATGAAGACATTGGAAGAAGCCAAACAAGCCGTAGTCGAAGATTTTTCGATGTACGATGAATGGCTGGACAAGTATGAGTATTTAATTGAATTAGGGAAAAACCTTGATGTCTATCCTGAAGAGGAAAAGACCGAGGATAAGCTGATAAAAGGCTGTCAATCAAGAGTTTGGCTCGACTCTAAATTGGAAGACGGAAAGCTTTGGTTCCGTGCGGACAGCGATGCGATAATCACCAAAGGAATCATTTCGCTCCTGATAGGGGTGTATTCCGGGCGGGAGCCAAAAGAAATTGCAGAAGATGATTTTGGTTTCATTGAACAGATCGGACTGAAGGAGAACCTTTCCCCGACAAGGGCAAACGGACTTGTGTCCATGATTGACAAAATCAGGGAACTGGCCAGGGAAAGCGTAATTGAAAAGGAACCGGAAGTCCTTACTGCTGATGACGCCAAGGAGCTTGCCCCGCTTTACGATAACGTAGTGCTGGCAATTAAGCAGGTTTATGATCCCGAGATACCGGTAAACGTCTATGATCTCGGTCTTATCTATGAGCTGGTGATTAACAAGAAGCACGAGGCGTACATTAAAATGACTTTTACTGCGCCAACTTGCCCTATGGCGGACGAAGTTCTGGCGGATGTTAAGAAAAGCGTTTCTGATGTTCCGGGAATAACAGGCTGCGAAGTGGAGCTGACATTCGAACCACCGTGGGACCAAAGCATGCTTTCCGACGAAGCAAGACTGGAACTTGGCCTTGATGACATTGACAAATAAACCACATAATGAAATGAAAGGCAAGATAGTAGTTATCGGTAGTACCAACACGGACATGACGGCTTTTTGCGACAGGATGCCCCTGCCTGGAGAGACCGTTTTTGGGAATGATTTTGTTACCGGACCTGGCGGAAAGGGGGCCAATCAGGCTGTGGCTGCAAAACGACTAGGTGGAAATGTTTCTTTTATCTGCAAGGTAGGAAATGACATATTCGGAGAGAATACTATCCGTCATTTTAAAGAAGAAGGTCTTGATACAGAGATGGTTATGTTTTCGCCCAAGCCTTCTGGGGTTGCTCTGATCACCGTGGACAAGGATGCAGAGAACAGCATCGTCGTAGCCTCCGGAGCAAATAATGACTACACTGCTGAAGACATTGAGAAATGCAGATCTGCCATAGAGGGATGCGACATCCTTCTTATGCAGCTTGAAATTCCGGTTCAGGCGGTTCTGAGGGCTGCTAAGATTGGACATGACCTTGGGAAATTCGTAGTCTTGAACCCTGCTCCTGCCAGTGAGATTCCTGAAGAGATGTTCGGCTACATTTCCCTGTTTATTCCAAACGAGACAGAGCTTGAGAAATACTCAGGCATGCCGGTTAAGGACGAGGACTCCGCTTGGTGTGCTGCTAAATGTCTGATGGATAAGGGGGTGGGTAATATTATTGTCACGATGGGCAGTAAGGGATCCCTTATCTGCAGGGGAGATTCCAAGGTATTCGTGAAAGCGAGAAAGGTTGAAGCCGTGGACACGACAGGTGCCGGAGACTGTTATTGTGGAGCTCTCTGTGTGGCCCTTTCCGAGGGGAAGGATATCAAAGCAGCTGCAGAGTTTGCCACAAAGGCCTCGGCCCTTTCTGTCCAGAAGGCCGGTGCCCAGGTCGCAATGCCTTATAGGGAAGAATTGGATTAAAAACCCCATTACGATGAAGAGAGTATTAATACTCCTGGCCCTTGCGTCGATTCTCTTTGCCGGATGCGTGAAGCCCATCAACCTTATCATGGAGACCGACATCGGCAACGATGTGGACGATGCTATCGCGATGGACTTGCTCTACAAATATGTAGACGCAGGAAAAATCAACCTTCTGGCGACATGTATAAACAAGGAAGGCACGGCCCCCGGAGAATTCGTTGACATCCTTAACACTTGGTATGGTCATCCGGACATTCCTATTGGAATCATACACGAAGGCGCTGATTGTGAGACAGACGCAATCAATTACGCCCAGGCTGTCGTAGAACTGAAGGACAAGGATGGTAAACCTGTTTTCAAAAGAACCTTGAAGGATCATTCAAACCTGCCTGAAGCACATATCCTTTACAGGAAGCTATTGTCCAAGGCCGCAGACCATTCGGTTGTAATTGCCTCCGTCGGTTTTTCCACCAACCTTTCAAGGCTTCTCGAGTCACCCGCAGATGAATACTCAAAACTCACTGGTAAAGAATTGGTTGCGAAGAAAGTAAAGCTGCTTGTCACCATGGCGGGCAATTTCGTCGATCAGAAGCATCATGAATATAACGTAGTCAAGGATATTCCCGCAGCTAAAGCGGTATTCGGAGAATGGCCGACACCTGTGGTGACATCGCCTTTTGAACTCGGAATCCAGGTCATGTATCCGGCCACAAGTATAGAGAACGACTTTGGCTGGGCCGGACTCCATCCGATGGTGGAAGCTTACAAAGCCTATCAGAAAATGCCTTATGACCGTCCTACGTGGGATCCGACAGCTGTCCTTTTTGCCGTGGAAGGGGAGAAATGGTTTACGGTTTCGGAACCCGGTTTCATAAAGGTAACTGACGAAGGTTCAACTTTTTTTACCCCGGATGAAAAAGGAACGAGGCGTTACCTGACCGTTTCTCCTGAGCAGGCAGAGGCCATCAAGGCGCACTTTGTCAAGGTTGTGACATCAAAACCCGCAAACATAATAACCAAAAAATGATATGAAAAAATCGGCGATAGTTATTCTTGTTGTTGCATCAGCCTTTGTCTGGGGCTGCGTGCAAAAGACCGTCAAGGCACCTTCTGTTCCTAACGAAATTTCCCTCACCAAGGAACAGTTGATGGACAAGATAAAAGGAGGCTGGGCTGGACAGGCTATAGGTTGCACTTATGGTGGACCGACAGAATTCCGTTACAGCACAATGATCAACGACAACATTCCCATTGAATGGCCGGACCACAGGATCCAATGGTATTATGACAATATACCGGGCCTCTATGATGACATCTATATGGACCTTACTTTTGTGGAAGTCTTTGACAAAGAAGGTCTTGACGCCCCAATAGAGTCATTTGCAAAGGCATTCTCGTCGGCCAATTACCCTCTGTGGCATGCAAATCAGGCAGCACGTTACAATATTCAGCATGGCTTGATGCCGCCCGAGTCTGGATTCTGGATGAACAATCCCCACTCAGATGACATAGATTTCCAGATTGAAGCGGATTACGCCGGTTTGATGGCACCAGGAATGCCTAACGCTGCGGCTCATTTTTCCGATGAAATCGGCCACATGATGAATTACGGAGACGGCTGGTATGGTGGAGTCTATGTGGCTGCAATGTATTCCCTGGCTTTCATTTCCAACGATATCGAGTTTGTTACCACCGAGGCCTTGAAGACCATCCCGAAGGAGAGCAAGTACTACCAGTGCATGGCCGATATTATTGACTGGCACAAGCAGTATCCCGACCATTGGGAGATCACGTGGGCACTTGTGGAGAGAAAGTGGGGCTTTGACATAGGCTGCCCTGAAGGTGTTTACGGTACGACCAACATCGATGCCATCATAAACAGCGCCTACATCCTCATGGGTCTTCTCTATGGAGACGGGGATTTCTACAAGACCATAGATGTTTCAACCAGATGCGGAAAGGACTCTGATTGCAATCCTGCCTCTTCGGGAGGAATCCTTGGAGTGATGCTTGGCTACAAAAATATTCCCGAGTACTGGAAGAAGAACCTCTATGAGGTTGAGGACAGGAATTTCGCCTACACCGACATTTCCCTGAACAAGGCTTACCAGATGTCTTTCGATCAGGCGCTTAAGGTAATTGAAAGGTACGGAGGCACTGTTTCCGAAGAATCTGTGACTATTAAGAACCAGGTACCGGAAGCCGTCCGCCTGGAACAAGGATTCGAAGGTCATTGGCCCCTGAAGAGGGAGGATATAAAGGATCATATCGACAACTGTGGTGAGATCAGCTTCACCGGAAACGGAGTTGTGTTCACCTACCTGATGCCGATGGACAATTCCGGTTACGAGGCCAAGGTTGAGGTAACCCTTGACGGAAAGGTTGACAAGACCGTGGTCCTGCCTGCTGCGAACAACCGCAGGAGCCTTGAGCTTTATTTCAAGTATGGCCTTCCGGTTGGGGATCACAAGGTGAGCTTCAAGGTGTTGAATCCTGACCGCCTGCACCCGATAGAGGTCCGTTCCAAGATTGTCTATTCAGACAAACCTGCACCAGTCCTTCACCAGTAGTTCAAAATGGCATTCGTGAACATTTATTTCTCCCTGGGAAGCAACCTTGGGGACAGGAAGAAGAACATTTCCGAGGCTCTCTCCAGGATGGATGAAGCTTTCGGAAGTCACTATTCCGCACTATCAAGGCTCATCGAGACCAAACCTATGGGCTTTTCCGGAGGGAAATTCATGAATGCCGCAGTATTGTACCGAATCCCGGCTCCGGTCGGAGAGGATGAACTCCCTGCAATGACCATCCTTCGCAAGGTCAAGGGAATCGAGAGGGAAATGGGTCGTACGGACGCTCCTGAATATGATTCCGAAGGCAATAGGATTTACCATTCACGGGTCATTGACATAGACATCCTGTTTTATGGATCCGAAAGGATAGACCTTCCCGTCCTTACGATACCCCACAAAGGTATCGCAAGCCGTCCATTTGTAATGATTCCCCTTCAGGAAATAGCAAAACCATCCTTGAAGAAAGCCTTCCCTGAATATTTTAACAATTGACCATGAAGCGCTTATCAATCATTTTGCCGATACTTATGGCTTTGGTCGCCTGCACCAAGGAACCATCAGGACTCACGATGCTTGTCGGAACCTATACCGACAGCGGGAGCAAGGGAATATATTCATACAGCTTCGACGAGGCTACAGGGGAGTTCTCTCCGCTGACCATTACCGAGATTGCAAACCCTTCTTTCATGGCGGTAACGCCCGATAACAAGACGGTCTTTGCAGTCACGGAGCAACAAAGCGGGGCTTCTGTTTCTTCCTTTGATTATGATGCTTCTAAAGGAACCCTTGACTTAATAGACTGCCGTCCGACTTATGGGAAAGACCCCTGTCATGTGTTTTTCCTTGGAAATGAAGTTGTTGCAACTAACTATTCGTCAGGTTCGATGACGGTGTTTCCGGTGGACGTTGAAAGATGTCTGGGCGAAGGAAAGGTTACGGAATTCCATGAGAAAGGTCCTAATCCTATCCGTCAGGAAGGATCACATATTCATTCATCACAAGTCTCACCGGATGGTAAATACTTGTTTGTCATTGATTTAGGAGGGGATTGTATCTATCGGTATCCCGTTTACGACGGCAGGATAGCCGGGCAGGATCCGTCCATCATTAAGACTCCGTCAGGAAGCGGACCGCGTCATTTCACTTTTTCCAAGGACGGACGCTTCATGTATGTCATTACCGAGCTTGGGGGCACCGTCGTGGTGTATGAATATAATGACGGCGATTTAAAGCAGATCCAGGAGATTGAAGCAGACCAACAGCATGCTGCAGGCAGTGCAGACATCCATTTTTCTCCCGATGGAAAATTCCTGTATTCCAGCAACCGCCTTAAAGGGGATGGCATTTCAATATTCAAGCAAAACCCTGCTACAGGAATTCTGGAATATGTAGGTTACCAGGAAACGGGGGTACATCCAAGGAATTTCACTATTACCCCAAATGGACGCTTTGTCCTGGTGGCATGCAGGGATAGCGACGAGGTCCAGTTGTTCAAAAGGAACCCCAGAACAGGACTTCTTGAGGACACAGGAAAGTCAATCAAGGTTCCCCATCCTGTATGCGTTTTGCTGACTCCTCCAGATTCCGGTCCCCAGACGATAACCCTGTATAATCCTATTATACCTGGCTACCATCCAGATCCATCTATCTGCAGGGTTGGGGAGGATTACTATATTGTCAATTCTTCCTTCCAGTATTTCCCCGGAGTTCCTGTCTATCATTCAAAGGATCTTGTTAACTGGGAACAAATCGGCAATGTCCTTGACCGGGAAAGCCAGATTCCTCTTGAAAGGGCAAATTCCCATGGAGGAATCTTTGCCACTACCATCCGATATCACGAGGGTCTTTACTACATGGTCACCACCAACGTGACCAAGGGGGGTAATTTCTTTGTCACGGCAAAAGACCCCGCCGGGCCCTGGTCAGAGCCAGTGTATTTGAAACAAGGGGGCATAGACCCGTCTTTCCTGTTTGAGGACGGACATTGCTACATGGTTTCCAATCCTTCCGGAATCAGGCTGTGTGAGATAGATCCAACGACCGGAGAGCAGTTGACTGAAAGCAAATATCTTTGGGCCGGTACGGGAGGACGTTATCCCGAAGGCCCGCACATCTACAAGAAGGACGGATGGTATTACCTGCTGATCTCTGAAGGAGGAACGGAGATGGGGCATAACCTTACGATAGCCAGAAGCAGGGACATCTGGGGACCATACGAATCCAATCCCTCCAATCCGATTCTGTCCCATTTCCGCAGTGTGGCTGAAAACAACCAGATCCAGGCTACGGGACACGGAGACTTCGTCGAGGCTCCCGACGGGTCCTGGTGGGTGGTGTTCCTTGCTTTCAGGCGTTATGGGGGCGATTATCATCATCTTGGCCGTGAGACTTTCATAGCTCCCGTTACTTGGGAAGACGGATGGCCTGTGGTTAATGGGGGTAATCCCGTGCAGGCAAAGATGGTTGTTCCTGCCGGTTGGAAAGCCCAAAGGCCTGTTCCAAAATCATGGAAAGAGGAATTTGATGCGCCGCTAGACCACAAATGGGTATATATCCAGAATCCGGATTCCACCAGGTATAGCATCTCTGGAGGAACCCTGACTCTTAAAGGGAATGTTCCGTTGTCTGAAAACGACCATCCCACATTCGTGGGCGTAAGGCAGGAAAGCCCGAATATCAAGGTTGAGGCCAAGGTCCGTTTGGATTCTCCTTCGGGAGAGGCAGGACTTGCTGTTTATCAAGACTCCAATGGCTTTGCAACAGTAGCCCTGGAGCGAGGACGAGCCGTTCTCAAACTGAAGCTTCGTTCTGTTGATACCGTTATCGAAGAAATGCCGTTCAAGGGCAGGGAAGCTGTCCTGGGAGTATATTCCAAGGATGGTGGAAGATATGAGTTCACAATTGACGGGAAACCTCTTGGGGTCGTTGACTGTCAGCTGTTAAGTACAGAAGTGGTTGGCGGTTTCACAGGAGTCGTAATAGGAATGTATGCCGTTGGAGGAACGGCCGGATTTGATTATTTAACCTACGATGAGCAATGAATAAGTTTTCGCATC
>CAMHFA010000012.1 GCA_946184255.1 uncultured Bacteroidales bacterium | reverse complement strand
GGTAAGGTTGCATTCGATGGAAATCGGCTTGAGGTCCAGGAAAGCATAGTCCTGGAATACAGGCCAGATAAATGCTGCACCACCATGGATGCACCTGGCGGAAGAGATGGAACCGCTCTTGTTCTTCCCGGTCTTACCGTAGATGACCAGGATCTTGTCCGAAGGACAACGCTTGTAACGCCTCAGGATTGCCGCGAAAGTGACAAAGAGGACGAATACGATGATCAGGATGAGAGTAATGTCCATGATTATATTATTTAGATTATTGTAGGAATTATTTCTTCAACAAGGAGAGTGTGGTCGTTTATCACTCCCACTACTTTGATAGGCGAACCTGTCGGGATAGTGTCACCCTCGCAGAGGGCATCATATTCCCTGACGGAGTTGTTGATTGTGATCTGGACCTTCCCCTCCCCCTTGCGCTCACCGGGGATGGTAAGATAGACCTTGCCCTCGCAACCAACCGCAGATGCGTGGATGTCGATGTTGCCGCTCTGCTGCATGCTGCTCATCCATTTGAAGAGCCACATCACAGCTGCGACAAGTGCCACTCCCACAAGGACTGCCACAAACATCAGAAGGGCGTGATTGGGAATCTTTTCATAGAGAAGGACCGATGTCCAGCCAAAGCCCAGGCAGAAATTCACCAGGTTGCGGAAGGTCAGGAGGTTCATGGAAGGATCGACATCGAAAGTGCCGTCACCTCCGCCCAGATCCACGTCTGCGCTGGTGTCGAAATCAGTGTCGATGCCACCGTCCCCACCTGCTCCGAGGAAGGTCAGGATGGTCTGGATGATGAAGATCAACGAGGCCGAAAGGGTAATAGCCCAGAGGACCTGCATAGTCGTACTAAGGGATGTCCACCATGTGATCATATCGCAAATAATTAGATTGTCTGGAACAAATATAATAAAAATTTATGAAAAACAATAATTTTTTCAAAAATTTCATAAATAATCAGAGCTCCTCTCTAAGAACCTCCCTGAGGACTTTGCATACGGGATTGGATGCGTCTGAGGAAGCGACCATCACATCCAATGAGAGGAAATGAAGGCTTACCGGCATGACATGAAGTCCGCTTCCAAGGGCTGCTATTTTCGGCACTAATCCTATAAATAAAGGAGAAGAATTGACAAGACTGCAGACTGAGGACGATGAATATGTTTCCACAGCCGTCATGGCTCCAATGTCTGAAGGCAGATGCCTTGAATAAGGAGACCATACCACGAACCGGCTCCCATCAGGCAATCTGTGGAAATCATCCACATTGGCCAGGGTGGGGTTGGAAGTGATGGCCGAAGCCTCAATGGTACAAACAAAGGCAGCGCTGTCTTCAATGGAAAGATCTCCTGAATGAATGCGGCACCAGACCCTGATGTCGTGACCGTTGCTTCCGTCATATGGGATCACCTTGACAGAAAGGGATGGGTTCACGGACAGGAGCCTGGGCATCACTGAAGGAAGGATGGAATCCGCCGCCAAACTATCAGCTGAGATCCTTACAGGCTTCCTTGAGGAGAGCTTGCCCTCCGGGCCGAAAACACGCCCAGCGGCAGAGTACCAGTGAAGGATCCTGGAAGCATATTCCTCAAAGGAGATTCCCGCTGGAGTAAGGGTCACTTCTCCCTTGCTCCTGGTAAAAAGCTCAACTCCAAGTTCTTTCTCAAGCTCTGCTATGTTCTGGCTGACAGCAGGCTGTGAAATGCCAAGGCTCCTGGCCGCCTTAGTGAAACTCTGTTCACTCTTGACGGCCATGAATACCTTGAGCCTGAAATCTTCCAGCATCTGCTATTCGGTTGTTTTGCCTGGCATCTGGACGAATTCTATGAAATTGCCGGAATTGTAGAGCCTGGCAGCCGCCTTGCGGATCTCATCCTTGGTAAGGGCGGAGACTGCAGCCTCATATTCCTTGTCATAGTCAATTCCCTTCTTATAATACCTGACAAGGGAACTCATCCAATAATTATTGTTGATCCTGCTTTCAGGGATGTTCTTCTTGAAGTTCTCGACAGTGCGGGTGAACTGCTCGTCAGTAGGTCCTTCTTCGGCCAGCTTGCGCAATCCGTCCTTTGCCATCGCCTTCAGTTTGTCGGCCATCTCGGGCTTGCACTCGAAAGCCACCTGGAGCATTGAGATAGACTCCGGCTCCCAACCTGAACTAGCAGAAGAGGAAGCCCCGTAGGTACCACCTTCGTCTTCACGCAAGGTATCGACATAGATCTGGTCGAGGACATAACTGACAGCCTTTGCCATAAGGTCATTATGGACAGTGTATGGACTGTAGTCAGAATAAACTTGGACCACAGTACTCTTAGGAGTCTCCATGTCTGTGATAATGGTCTTATGTTGCTCACCCTTAATGAGTTTAGGGTTAACATCCTTCCAGGGAGTGGATTTCTTTCCCTTGGGAAGCGAGCCTACATATTTCTCAACCAAAGGCTTGAGGGTGACAGGGTCAACATCACCGGCAATCACCATGGTGGCACCTGCAGCATCGGCAAAGATTTTCTTGAAATTCCTCGCGAATACATCGAGGCTTGCCCTGTCGAGAAGTTCCTCGGAAATGAATTCACTTCTGGGGTTGCCTCCGTAGATAAAGTTGTTGAGTTCTTTCTGCATCTTGAAGGCAGGGGTCTTAATCGCGTTGGGAATAATCGCCTTGAGTTGTGAAACAGCATTGTCCCATTCCTCCTGGTCAAACCGTGGATCGGTATATCCAAGATAAAGCAACTGGAATGCGGTTTCCATATCCTTCACTGATGAAGATCCCGTGACGCCGCTATAAAGGCCATCGATGTAAGAAGAGACACTCACGTTCTTCCCAGCAAGCATCTTCGTAACCTCCGTTCCCTTGAACTTGGAAACACCCTGCATAGCATCAAATGTAGCATAGAGGTTCGATTCGAAGGAAGCCATGTCCTCTGTGGGAATAAGACTCTGTCCACCTGACTTGTAGAGGCTGAAGAGAATCTGATCCTTCTTGTATTCAGTGGGCAGGACCACAACTTTGACTCCGTTCTTGAGGGTCCACTCGGTTGAACCGTAAGCCGATGACTTGACTTTCTTGACCTTGGAGCCCTTCAGAGTGGAAGGATCCATCAGCGGTTCGGTAGCAGTCTCTTCCGCAGGGCCCTGGATGTCGGCATTGGACACGTCTTCCATGATCTTGAGCAGCTGAGCCTTGTCAGGAGTCTGGATACCGTTCTTTTCAGGTCCGCTGTAGATAACAACGAGGTTGTTTGCAGGGATGAGCTGGGTCAACATCTGGTTGATCAGCTGGGCGTTGATCTGGCCGAGGAAAGCCTTTATCAGTTCATACTCGGCCTTTGGCTCCATGTAGGACCGATTGTCGAAGAAGTTGCTGATCAGAGGATGTACGAACTCAGGATTCTTCCTGGTCTCAGCCTCATTGGCAGCCTTTTCATATACCGCAAGGAGATTGTCCTTCGCCCTGGTCACCTCTCCTTCAGTAAAGCCGAATCTCTTCATTTTCTCGAGTTCGGTGAAGAAGGAAGCAAATCCTCCGGGGATGTTGTTCTCCTTGAGTGAGACCATCCCTTGCACACCTTCGAACGCCTCACAGAGCTTGCCTATTCCGAAACCGGCGGCCAGGAACGGAGCATCTGCCTTGGAAGTGATATCGTTGAAACGCTCGGACATAACCATCGAGATAAGGTCCTCAAGAAGGTCGATAGAGAAACCGGCAGTGGTGCTGTTCAGAGCCTCGTCACGGGCATCGCCTTCCCAGTATAGGGTGATCTGGGGAACGGTTGTCTCAGGATCGGTCAGGATACCTACTCTCGGCTCGTCGAAGTCAGGCATGGTTATCTTGTCCTTGGCTTTGGGATTCTCTGCCGCAGGGATGTCTGCCCAAGTGCGTTTGATGGCAGCCTCAACCTTGTCCACATCCACATCTCCGACAACGATCACGGCCTGCATGTCAGGACGGTACCAGGTGCGGTAGAAATTGACAAGGCTCTCCGGCTTGAAGTTCTCCAAGTTCTCCTGGCTTCCGATCAGGGTGCAGGTGGAGTACTTGGTGTCACCATAAATATATGGAAGGGATTTCTCGAATGTCCTCCACTGTGCATTCCTGCGGCTGCGCCTCTCTTCGATGATGACGGGCCTCTCCTTGTCGATCTCTTCCGGTTCGTTCAGGACAAAATGTGAATAATCGTGAAGGATGAGAAGACAGGTGTCCACCACTCCCTCCCTCACGAGAGGGATATTGTTCAGCATGTACTGCGTCTGGTCGACGCCTGTCGATGCATTTACATTCCCACCGAACGAGGCACCGATACTCTGGAGCCAGTCAAGGAGGGACTTGCCCGGAAAATTCTTTGTACCGTTGAAGCACATGTGCTCAAGGAAGTGGGCCAAGCCGTCCTGGTCCGGGGTCTCCTGGATTGCGCCAACGTTGGTAGCCAGATAGAACTCGGCCCTCTGGGCGGGCTTGTCATTATGTCTTATGTAATACGTAAGACCATTGTCAAGTGTTCCCTTCCTTACGGCAGGGTCATTGGGTAACTGCTGTCCCTGGGCTCCGGCAAAGAAAGCGGAGGCTGAAAGAAGGGTCGCAGCAATAACAGTCAGAATCTTTTTCATGGATATCGTTATTGTTTGTATAGCATTGTTTGTATCGCAAACTTAGTCAATTATTCTTTAGAATCCAAATATTTTTTACTGTTTTTCGATAATATTTTATCGGAAAAGAAAAATCCCCGACTCCGAGGTGGAGCGGGGATCCGTTGGTTTCTTTACTGTGATTACTCGCCGGGCTGGATGGCACCCATAGGGCAAGCGTCAGCACATGTTCCGCAATCGATGCAGACATCGGGGTCGATGCTGTAAACATCTCCCTCACGGATTGCACCCTGAGGGCACTCTGCTGCGCAAGTTCCGCAAGCAACGCAATCAGTTTCTGAAATCTTGTAAGCCATAATTCCTTTTGTTTTTAATTGGTTTCCTTTCTATGAGAACCGGCAGGGCCGGAATCCGAATGCAAAGATAAACGTTAAAATCACAATAACAAACCCCATACCACAAAAACTACCAGGGCAATTCCCACTTTGATGGCCTTCGCCTTCACAAAAGCCCTTTTGCTGTCTGCAAGGAGTGGCAGCGAGGCATGGCCGTCCTGTACGATGGAATTGGCCAGGAGTACCGGGAAAGGAATCACACCGCTGGCAAACAGGGTGACAAAGACAAGGTGGGGACCGGATTCAGGGATGAGCCCGACGGCAATCGCAATCAAGATCATTATCGCGGTGTTCCCCCTTACCCACGTCTCTATGTCAACATAATGGAATAGAGTCCCTATGACCAGAAGGACCAGGAATGTCCATGTGAACAAGCTTGGGAGATGCTTGCAGACTATGTGTTCCCAAAGATGCTCTCCCACGAAGTGATCCGATGCAAACAGCAGGGCTCCGAGAACCACCAGGCTGAGCACTCCGAATACCCAGTACATCCATTGCTCGCTCAGCAGATTGAGTCCGTCTGGAGTCGGTTCCTCTTCTTCGAGGAAACCTGAAACCAGGGCAGCTATGAAGACAAGTACACCTATGAACATCACTACCCGCTTCCAGAGGACATTATGCGGAGAATCCTCTTCTCCTCCGTGACTTCCTTCATGGTCATGCAGTTCAAAAGTGTCCTCAAGACGTGTAGGAATGGGGCGGGCGTCCTTCCAGATGCGGTCAACGGCAACTCCGGTCACAATAGCCAGGGCCAGGAGGATCAGGAACAACCAGACTGCCTTCCCAGGGAAAAGGGCCAGCATCATGAAAGATTCGTCGCCTGCGGTCGCGATCATCATAGCCAGCAGGGCACCGAAACTGATCATCCTGTGGGTATAAAGCGAAACTGCAGCGAAACCTCCCACACAGCCCGGAATTGACCCCAGAAGGGCTGAAACGGTAACCTGCGCCAGGCCGGATTTCCTCAGTCCCCTGAATATCCTTCCACGCGACTCAACGTTGAATGACTCGATAAGCATCATCATGACCACCACAAGGCCGGTGATCAGGACAGCACTTCTTAGGGCATCCAGTAAAACTTCAAGCATTCAGCAAATGAGACTATTCAATCCAACCGGTAAGGAAGAGGTTCATTATCGGACGGACAGGAGAATTAGTGGTGAGTGTGAGCACTATCAGGCACTCCCCTTTCGGGAAACCGGAAGTGTCAAGGGAAACTTCCAAGGTGCCCTTTCCACCAGGGACGACATCCGGGAAGGCCTTTGCCTTAAGGTGGGAACTCTCGGAGTCAACCTTATAGACCTTGAAAGGGGTTTTACCCTGGTTCGAAATGGTAAAGGTCCCGTTGACCTTGCTTCCGGACTTTACCTTGCCGAAGGAAAAGGTACTTTCTGACGCAACCGGAATTGGGGCGACATCACGCTGTTCCTTGGTCCATGAGGAGAAGTCCTCCTTGGTAAGGGTATATATTCCTATCTTTTTCTTACCTGCCCCAAGTTCAGGATTCGGGTCTGCCACGAGGGCCTCAGTACCCGGAGCGTCAGTTTTCGAAGCCGAAGGGGAAACAACAGCATTGTAGGTACGTCCGCCGACAACAGGAGTGGCATAGTAGTAATTCTTACCCCAATGATCACGGTCGGCAGTAACGGTGTAGGTCAGCTTTGCAGTCCCACCAGCCGGGATCGGATTGGCGGACAGTTTGAGGGAAAGGCCCTTGCTTACCTCGGAAAACTTCACGTCCAGGGGCTTGGAACTCAGGTTCGCGACTACCATTTCTCCGCTCCTCTGCTGTCCCTGGGAGAGGTTTCCACCCTTGATGTCAACGGATTTGAAACCAAGGCTTCCGAACTTGACCGGGTACATCTCGGAGAGGCTGAGTTTCTTAGAGTGGCTCTCGCCCCTGAGGCGGAGGATAACCGGCTGCTTGGGCTCGGAGAAATTGACAGTCAAAGTCTTGTCAAAAGGATAGGCACCTTCGTCATTCTTGTAGGTGGCCTTTATGGAACCTTTCTCACCGGGCTTTAGAGGCTGTTTGGTCCATTCTACGTCAGTGCATCCGCAGGAGGAAGCCACATGATATATAACCAGAGGCTTATTGCCTACGTTGGTGACTGTAAAAGTGGCAGAAACAGGGCCGTCGGACAGCATGATGTCACCGAAGTCGTGGACGGTCTTGTCCAGCTTGACGACTCCTCCGAAAGTGTTATCCTTCTGCGAACCCTGCGCAAGTGCAGAAGGAGTGATGGCCAGCAGGCATGCGGCCACAAGAAGTACTATTCCGGCTATTCTTTTCATCATGGAGTCCTTTTGAGAAAAGTACTGTTGCAAATACCTTTCCAAACGCAAATTTAGCACATAAAAGATACTTTTTCAAATCCCGCCAAAAGTTCGTAAATTTGTAGGAATATGCAAAACACAGAATATACTGACGCCCATATAAAAACCCTGGAGGGTGTCGAACACATAAGGCGCCGTCCCGGCATGTACATCGGAAGGCTTGGTAACGGAGCCAACCCCGGTGACGGCATCTATGTACTCCTTAAGGAGATAGTTGACAACTGTATTGACGAATTCTCCGCCGGCTTCGGCAACAAGGTCATCATTGACATCGAGGACAAGCAGGTCAGGGTCCGTGACTATGGACGTGGAATTCCTCTCGGATCGGTTGTCAAGGCCACAAGCGAGCTCAACACAGGAGGCAAATTCGACGACAAGGTCTTCAAGAAGTCCGTCGGACTCAACGGTGTCGGAACGAAGGCGGTAAATGCCCTTTCCGAAAAATTCTACGTGGAATCCTTCCGTGAGGGAGAGAGCTCCTGGGCAAGCTACGAGCGCGGCCAGCTCATAGGAAGCGGCAAGAAAGAGAAAGTAAACGAGAAAAACGGCACCCTGGTAGTATTCACTCCGGATGGAGAGATGTTCAATGGTTTCGACTTCAACATGGACTATGTCGAGACCATGGTGAAGAACTATTCCTACCTCAAGAAGGGCCTGACACTGGTTCTCAACGGAACCGCCTACAAGTCTGAGAACGGTCTTCTTGACCTGGTCCGTGAAAACATGTCCGAGACTCCTCTCTACGAGCCTATCCATCTTGAGGGTGAGGACATCGAGATAGTCCTGACCCACGGCAATTCCTATGGCGAGAACATCTCCTCCTTCGTCAACGGACAGAACACACGTGACGGCGGAACCCATCTGGCCGCTTTCAGGGAGGCGATAGCGAAGACCCTCAAGGAGTATTTCAAAAAGGACTACAAGCCCGAGGACTGCCGCCAGGGAATCATCGGAGCTGTCAGCATCCAGATCCAGGAGCCCAACTTCGAAGGCCAGACCAAGACAAAACTCGGCTCCACATACATGTGGGAGAAGTACAAGAATGACGAGCATGGCCCTACCATCCGTTCCTTCATCAACGACTTCGTCGCCAGGAACCTGGACAATTATCTCAGGATCCATCTGGACGTGGTACCTATTATCGAGAATAAGATAAAGGAATCACAGGCGGAACGTGAAGAGATTGCCGGAATCCAGAAAAAGACCAGGGAAAGGAACAAGAAGGCCAATGTCTATAACCGCAAGCTCCGCGACTGCCGCTACCATTTCAGCGACAAACTCCCAAAGGACAAGCAGGACCTTGCCGAACAGACAAGCATATTCATAACTGAGGGAGATTCCGCATCCGGAACCATCACCAAGGTCAGAAACGCCAATTACCAGGCTGTTTTCAGCCTCCGTGGCAAACCGATCAACTGTTACAAGGAGAGCCGCAAGAGGGTGGCCGAGAATGAGGAGCTCAACCTCCTTATCTCCGCACTCGGGGTCGAAGACGACCTTGACAACCTCCGCTACAACAACATCATAGTGGCAACCGATGCCGATGACGATGGGATGCACATCAGGATGCTGGTCCTGACCTTCTTCATGAAGTACTATCCGGACCTTATCCGCCGCGGTCACGTCCACATCCTCCAGACTCCCCTTTTCAGGGTTGCGAACAAGAAGGAGAGGCGCTACTGCTACTCGGTTGATGAGAAGGAAAAGGCGATCAAGGCCCTGAAGACCTCTGTACAGATTACCAGGTTCAAGGGTCTGGGAGAAATCTCCTCCGACGAATTCGTGGATTTCATCGGGGAGAACATGCGGCTTGACCTCGTCAAATTGTCAGATGAGGAATCCATCTCGGACATCATGGAATTCTACATGGGAGACAACACGATCGACCGTCAGAATTTCATCAGGGCCAACCTTAAGTCCGAGGAAGAACTTGAAGACGTCAATATTTAATCCTGGAAGAGATGTCACGTTGGGGAAATTTCTGCGGATGGCTTTTGAAAAGGATGGGCTGGACCACTGTCGGAGGTCCTGTTCCTGAGGATAAGGCTGTCATACTCGGTGTCCCACACACTTCGGCCATGGATTTTGTGGTCTCCTACCTCTTTTACACCCAGTTCGATGCCCAGAAGGCAAGGGTCATGATCAAGAAGGAATTCTTCTTCTGGCCGATAGGGGGCCTTCTCCGGTCGATGGGTGCAGTCCCGGTGGACAGGAGCAATGCATCAGCCATGGTCAAGAGTCTCATTGACCAGATGGAAGGCGAAAAATCCTTCATCCTTGCCATAGCTCCCGAAGGCACCCGCAAGCCGGTTAAGAAGTGGAAGACAGGATACCACCTTATCGCCAAGGCTGTGGGTTGTCCCTGCTACCTCGGCTACTTCGACTGGGGTAGGAAGAGGGTCAGCATAGGTGAGAAAGTAGAACTTACTGACGACGCCAGGGCGGATACCGACAGGATCCAGGCCCTATACGAGCAGATGCACCTCCAGGGGAAGCATCCAGAAGGATACATCACTCATTAAAAAGGCAACCAGATGTCGATTAAAGGCTTACTGAAGCAAAGCAGGGAGAATTATGTAACCACCCTCTCGAAGCTTTTCGAGATGTCCACGGACACATTTGCCCGCAGACCTCTGTCCCAATTCGTGGGCGGTGGGCAGGAATATACCTACGAGACTTTCAAGCACAAGTGCCTGGAACTGTCCCACCGTTTCAACAGGTTCGGGATCAGCGCCGGAGACAAGGTGGCTATCCTGTCCAACAACATGCCCAACTGGACGGTGGCAATGTTCTCATGCGTCCCCTTTGGAAGGGTAACGGTCCCCATCCTTCCGGATTCATCCGAAAGCGAGGTGAGCAATATCCTTATACATTCGGGGTGCAAGGCCATATTCATTTCCAAAAGACTCCTGAAGAAACTGTCCGATGAAGTCAAGGAAAGACTTACCCTTGTGATCGATATCGAGACCTTCGAATTCATAAAGAAGGATGACCTCGCCTTCACATGCGAAGGGCATTCCTCCGAGCCTCAGGCTGACGATCTGGCTTCCATCATCTACACGTCAGGTACTTCAGGGAATGCCAAGGGTGTAATGCTCAGCCACAGGAACTTTTGCCAGAACATCATAGCCGCCTTCCACGCCCAGCCGGCCGGAAAGAAAGACAGATGGCTGTCAATCCTGCCCATGTCCCACACCTATGAGATGGCTTTCAGCGTACTCTATCCCCTATTCGTCGGAGGATGCGTTTACTATATCAAGAAACCGCCGACACCCTCGATCCTGCTGGAAGCGATGAATAAGGTACGTCCCACGATCATGTGCGCCGTACCGCTGATCATAGAGAAGATCTACAGGAACAGCGTCGTCCCGACCATCGAGAAAAGCCGTACCCTCTCCTGGATGCAGAAAAAGATGCCCAGGGTTCTGTACTGGCTGATCGGGAAGAAGCTTTACAAAACCTTCGGTGGCAAGTTGAAATTCTTCGGCATAGGCGGTTCCAAACTCGATTCTACCGTGGAGGAATTCCTCAACAAGGCCCATTTCCCTTATGCTATCGGCTACGGACTGACCGAGACCGCTCCACTTATCACCAATGCCTGCGTAGGCAAGACAGTGGTTGGATCCATAGGTGTTCCTGCCTACAACGTGGAGGTCAGGCTTCAGAATGTGGACCCAGAAACCGGCGAGGGAGAAATCGTCGCAAAGGGTGACAATGTAATGCTTGGTTACTACCGTGATCCTGAGCGCACCAGGGCCGCCCTCACTGATGACGGCTGGTTCCGCACCAATGACCTGGCTTGCATGGATTCAAAGGGCCGGTACTATATTAAAGGACGTCTGGGCAATATGATAGTCGGTCCTTCCGGAGAGAACATCTACCCCGAAGAGATCGAGCAGGTGATCAACAACATGCGCGGAGTCAACGAATCCCTGGTTATCCAGAGGGACGGCAAACTGGTCGCATTGGTGAAGTTTGACGAAAAGGTCATAGACTGGGGAGTCATCGAGAAGGAGGAAAAGTTCTTCGAGAACATCGAATCCTGGAAGAAGGCCGTCATGGACTATGTCAACAAGCGGGTCAGCAAGCAGTCCAACATTGGAGAGGTGGACGTAATGAAGGAAGACTTTGAGAAGACCGCCACCCAGAAGATCCGGCGTTTCAAATACAAGTTCTTCAAACCGGACGATGAAAAAAAGGAGCAGAATTAAATCCTGCTCCTTTTTTATGCTATGTCCAAAACCGGATCTTAAGCCTCAGCCTCGACGATGAACTTGACGGCGGCCTTGACTGCCTTGTAGCACTTGACCGTTCCTTCGTACTCACCAAGGGCCTTGATGTCCTCGGGAATAGTGATGTTCTTCTTCTCGACCTCGATACCGACGGCCTTGAGAGCCTCTTCGATCTGGGCGGTAGTAACCGAACCGTAGATCTTACCGCTTTCGCTGACCTTGACAGCAACCTTTACGGGAGCGGCCTCGATCTTAGCTGCGAGAGCCTCAGCATCGGCAACCAGTTTAGCCTCCTTGTGAGCCCTCTGGCGCTTGGTCTCCTCGAGCTGCTTAAGAGCAGACGGAGTAGCGACAGTGGCGAATCCCTGGGGAATCAGGTAATTCTGAGCGTAACCACCCTTTACTTCTACCACATCACCGGCCTCGCCGAGATTGGCAACTTCTTTCTTCAAAATGATCTTCATGATTGCGCTCTCCTATTATTTAAGAAGGTCGGTAACATACGGAAGCAGAGCAAGGGAACGGGCCCTCTTTACGGCCTGGGCGACCTTCCTCTGGAACTTGAGGGAAGTACCGGTGATTCGACGGGGAAGGATCTTTCCCTGCTCGTTGAGGAACTTCTTAAGGAACTCAGGATCCTTGTAATCGACATATTTGATGCCTGCCTTCTTGAAACGGCAGTACTTCTTCTTTCTGACCTCAACTGTAGGAGGGTTCAGATAGCGGATTCCAGCATTCTGTGCGTCATTCTGTGCCATAGTGATTTCCTCCTGTGTTTTTAAGCGTTTTCTTCTTCATTGGCCTCGGCCGGAGTAACGGGCTCATCATAATCGGGCTCTTCGACCTGGGGTTCTTCTACCTTGGGGGCTTCTGCCTTGGGAGCAGTGGCCTTGTTCCTGTTCTCCCTGCGATGCTCTGCGTAAGCAACTGCATCCTTGTCGAGGGCGACGGTAAGGAACCTGATGATCCTCTCATCACGGAAATACTGGGTCTCGAGGATCTCCACGAAAGTGGGCTCAGCCTTGAACTGGATAAGATAATAGAAACCGGAGGTCTTGTGCTGGATCGGATAGGCCAGCTGACGGAGTCCCCAGTCCTCTTCGTACACAACTTCACCACCGTTGTCGGTAATGAGCTTGGTGTACTTTGCAACCGCTTCCTTCATCTGTTGTTCAGACAAAACGGGAGTAGCGATGAAAACGGTCTCGTACTGTTTTAACATTTGATGTAATTTTTTGATAATAAATAAAATACAGTCCTT
>CAMHFA010000011.1 GCA_946184255.1 uncultured Bacteroidales bacterium | reverse complement strand
CCAAGACCCACAGCTTAGAAGGCTGTTGCTCTATCCAGCTGAGCTACGGAACCAGAACCCCCGCTTTAAAAGCGGATTGCAAATATAGGCATTTTCCGGATAATTCAAGCAATCGAGATTTGCTTGAGATACTCTTCATAATATGGTTGAAGAAGGCGCCGTTTCTCTCCAAGTTCACTTTCCAGCCAGGTTCCTCCATAATAAAGGCCTGCGAATCCACCTGAGACAATGCCAAGTTGACATGCCTCTTTCAGGTTTATAATCTTACGCCCCGAGGCCAACTGTTTGGCAACGGATGCAATGATTCCACCTGCGAAGTTGTCACCACACCCCGTGCTGTCTCCTCTTCTTGAAGGATCTTTCCAAGCTTTGCCAAGAGCCTTGGATACCGGCATCGTCTCCGGTTCTACATGGAGAAAGCGATCTGAACAAGCACACAGATGAACATCGTCAGCACCAGAGGTAATAATGACAGCCCCTGCTCCCTTTTGACGGAAGAAATCCAGCGCTTCATCAATACTGTCCTTGCCGCTAAGCTTGAGAGCTTCTTCCCGGTCGGCAATCAGCAGGTCCACTAAGGAGTAGGTAGCATCTGAGGAACCGAGAGGCCATCTGAGACCAGGATTCTTTTTCTCACTCAGAAAATCGTAAACAGTGTTAGCCACGGTAATGCAACCATTACGACGGGCAGTAAACAACATGTTCTCCAATCCTTCATGGATTCTTGGGACCAGAGCCGTACCTCCGAAAACACAGATGTCAGACTCGTAGAAAGAAGGATCAACAATGCTTGGAATATAATCCCATGCCGCTCCGATAGTGTTCACAAACAGGCGCTCTCCGTGGCCGTTGTCGGCATCCGGATCCGAGAGTACAGTGGTTGACGGTGTCTCAGAATCAGATTGGATACTGTAATGGGTTAAGTCCACAGGAGTGTTTCGAAGCAACCGTTCGAGGTGTTCCCCAACGAGATCATCTGCACGGCAACCGTAGAAGCGGACGGAGCAACAGTCCGAAGCGATTTGGGCGGCATGGATGAGAGCCACTATCGCCGGTCCACCTATGTTTTCGTTGTCAGGATCCTTTCCGCCGCTCAGAACCGGCAAGATGTTTCCGAATGATTGTCCGGCAAAGATCTCCAGATCTTCTTCGAAGGTCAGGCCACCGATGGAGAGACCTCCATCTCCCTGACGGAGACTGAGATACCGCTTGAATGAAGGGGATGAGAAATCAGCATGGGCGTAGATACGGTCCATCAGACAGCAACCCACGCCACTGATAACGATCTTCTTTGTAATGTTGTTTTCCAATTAGTGGCAACTTTTTTACAAAGTTGCAAAAAATCGGAGACAAGACAACTACAGGCTGACCGACAAACCGCCGAAAACGGTGATTCCTGGTTCAGGGAAACCGTCCATTGTCATGTAGCTCTTGTTGAGCAGGTTTTCGCCGCGGGCAAAGAGCGTGAGCCATGAAGTGGCCTGCCATGAGAGACGGCACTTCAAGTCAATATAGTCGCTGGTCTTTGCATCATCTCCGGTAGTGAGATACAGATCCTTTATACCCATTGCTCCTAGGTTGACTGAGAACTTGCCGATATTCCATGTTCCCGAAACATAGGCCTTGTGGACTGGAGCTCCGGTGTAGAGCGTCCCCATGTGGAGGTAGCTGTAATTTGCATTGAAACGAAGGTTGTCAAGTGCCTGCCAGGTTGTGCTGAACTCTACTCCGCTGTTTTCGAAAGCACCGACATTGCTGTTGACCCGCCTGCCATCAACTACGGCAACCTGGATGAGGTTGGAACCCTTAGTGTAGAACGCACTCAATTCCGTGTTTAGACGACCGTCCAGCCATCTCTTGGAAAGGGTCAGGTCATAACTCCATGCCTTCTCAGGGTCGAGCTCCTCGTTGTGAGGGGGGAACATGTAGAGTTCCCTCAGGTTCGGGGTGCGGAATCCCTTGGAAGCAGAGAGCTTGATGCTGGTCCCGGGAGATGCCACCCAGCTTACGCCTGCCTGGGGCACACAGACCAAGCCATAAAGGCTATGATTCTCCAGCCTCACTCCTGCATCGAAAGTAAACTTTCCGACAAGCTGCTGTGCAAGTAGATAAGCAGCCTCCTCGTGCAGTTTCTTATGGTCTGCATAGTACTCTGTCTCAGGGTTACGGTAAGCGTCTCCTCCATAATATTTGAAATCAAGCCCGCCTGTCAGGGTGTTGCCCTCGAAAAGCCGTACGGCCTGGAACAGGTTGACACCTCCCTGGAAATCCTTGCTATGGAAAAGGTAGGGTTGAGGCTTGCCACCCTCTGCATAGCCGTCGTTGATTTCGTGACGTCCGGCATTGTAATACAGGTTGATTCCTCCGTCGGTACGGTCGTAATGATTCTCAAGTGAAATCCAGGACATCATTCGAAGTATGTCGGCTGTGCCGTCAATCATCGGCTTTGCAACGGTACCGGGGTTCTCTGAATATGCGTTCACAAGATTGACATTTCCGCTCAGTTTCCAGGCGGATGAAAAATCATAGGCGGCCTTAAGCATCCCGCTGGTGGAGTGGAAAGCAGAATTGAGCCTGTGGCCGTCGGTCCTGTCATGTCCGGCGTTGGCGACAAGATAGAAACGGCCGTTTGAATATTGTTCCGTGACCGAAGCCCTGAAAGTGCCGTATGATCCACCCATCATCTTTGCATTCAGGCGGTTTCCGATAAAGTCCGGCTTCCTGGTGATGATGTTTATCGCTCCTCCCATGGCGTTGGAACCATAGAGGACGGATGCCGCACCACGGGTAACCTCTACCCTCTGGGCCAGGTCGGCAAGATATTCATCGGCAACCGCATGGCCATAGATGGACATGTACTGGGGATGGCCGTCGATAAGTACGAGTGTACGTCCTTCAGCAGCACCAAACCCACGCAGGGAAATACCACCTGCCGCTCCAGAAGAGACTCCGTAGCCGGTGACTCCGCGGGAAGTGACGAAGAGTCCGGGAACCTCTTCCATCAGGGAAGGCATGAGTGCGCTCTTGTCACTCTGTTCGATAGTCCAGCGGCCGATCACTGAGACAGGGGCGGGAACCCTGTCACGGTCCATAGCCACCCTTGTTCCGGTTACAACCGCGCTGTTGAGGGTGTCCTGGCTTTCGGTAGTTTGCTGTGCTGCTGCCGTCTGAGCAAAGACAGGAAGGATGATAATAGCTAAAGCCAGAGACAATTTATTCATGATAAGTCCGTTATTCTCTTTATTCTGTGCAAAGAAAGGGTAAGTGGAGGAAAAGTATTTGACTGAAAAGTCCAGATTATTTGACTGAAAAGTCCAAAAACGATTATATTTGTGAATATGGAAGGATTCAAAAGGATTAATCAATCCGGAGTAGTCTTTTCCCTGGTGGAAAAGGAAGATGTCCGGGGCCCGCAGCATATCAAGGAACACACCCTCCTTTACATCAGTTCTGGAAGCGCTGAGGTCGTTTTCAACAATGACAGGACAGTTCTCTCTGCCGGAGACTGCGTGTTTCTGCGTAAGGATTTCAGGGTAGTGCTGGATGCCTGGTCGCCCAGGGACGGGAAGCCGTTCCGTTCAATCGCTCTCTTTTTCTGCCGGAAGTTCCTGTTATCGTATTTCAGGTCGATTTCACGGGACGAACTTCCCTTGGATGCTGTCCCTTCTGACACTCCCATCTTGAAAATACCTGCCCGGGCGGAATTGGAAAGCCTGTTTCTTTCGCTTACCCCTTATCTTGACTCTCCGGAGAGCCTTCCTTCGGAAATAGCATGGATGAAGAGGATGGAAGGGCTTCGCTGTGTACTGGCCGAGGACAGGCATTTTTATGCATCCTTGTTCGATTTCACCCAGCCATGGAAAATAGACCTGCTCTCTTTCATGGAAGAAAACTACATGTTCGATCTTTCCCTGCCGGAGCTTGCAAGTTATACAGGGAGAAGCCTTTCTTCCTTCAAGAGGGATTTCAAGAAGGTGAGCGAGCTGACTCCGGAGAAATGGATTCTCCACCGAAGGCTTCAGGAAGCCAAGAGACTTCTCTCAGCAGGGAATTGCCGGGTGGGTGAAGCGATGATGGAATCAGGATTCAAGGACCCTGCTTTCTTCTCCAGGGCCTACAAAAAACAATTCGGATTCTCTCCCAGGGAAACCCCTGCAGACTAGTCTTGTGCCGGGGCTGATTTTTTAGAGATAAGCTCAAGGGCGAGGACCAAACCTCCGCCTATGAGGGCCCAGGCGATGGCTCCTCCTACGTGAAGGGTGCCGGCAGGGACTCCGTTCAAGACATTGGCGGCCTCGCAGGCGGCTTTGTCGGCCCATGGCCAGACCTTCACCAGTGCGCCGATGGTAAAACCGATCAGTACCAGAAGGGTAGGTTTTTCGTACTTTCCGATCAGCCAGTGCAGGAATTTTGAGAAGGCCACTATGCCGATGACACAGCCCAGTGCAAACACCGCCAGAACAGGAAGGTTCAATTCGCTCACGGCCTTCATTATGTACTCGTATTTGCCAAACAGGACCAGGATGAAACTGCCGGATATTCCCGGAAGGATCATGGTGCAGATTGCAATGGCTCCGCAAAGAGCGATGAACCAGAGGTCCGAGGTGGTTTCAGTGGGGGAGAGGAGGCAGATGAACGCTCCCAATACCACTCCTAAGACCAGCCAGCAGATATCGCTTCCCTTCCATCCTTTGATGTCCGAGAGCATGAATATGGCCGAAACTATGATCAGTCCGAAGAAAAACGCCCATGTCTGCACCGGATGGTGGGCGAGGACATATTCCATTAGCTTGGCGAGGGAGAAGACACTCAGGATTACTCCTATGGCCAGCCAAAGCAGGAAGGTCCCGTGAATGGTTTTCCAGAAACCCTTCAGGTCGCCCTTGAACAAAAGCTTCCAGGTGGATACGCTCATGAGCGAGTTGAGGGCTTCGATAAGTTCGTTGAATATTCCGGTCAGGAGGGCGATCGTGCCGCCGGAAACCCCCGGAATAACATTTGCCGCGCCCATGGCAAAACCCTTGAGCGCGACGACTATGTTTTTAAGAATACCTGTCATGGGTTACATTATCTTTCCAAGATAGTTCTTGATTGCTCCCCAACTCTCCAGCTGGGAGATGTCCTTTCCGACCGGATCGTTGATGACCAGGTCAAAGAGATTGCCGTCCATCTGTTTCCTGCCAATCTTGAAACGGGCCGTGGAAGTTTTCGTCATGTATTCGATGGCGAAATCCGGATCCTTTATAAGGGATATGAAGACGTCGGGGTTCTGCTCTTCCAGAACGCCCAGCTTGTATTTGTTGGGCCTTCCGATCCAGTCAAGGTCTTTCTTGGTGATTGTGGTCTGGATGCTGGTGATCAGGCGGTCTTCACTTCCGATCTTGCGAAAGTCCTGGAAAAACACGGCGCCACGGATATCCATGCTCCTGAAAAAATTCATAATAGCCGATTTGCAAGTGTCGTAAGAGGTGTCTTCGACATCGATTATGGCGACATATGATTTAATCTGGTCGAGCGGTAGGATGCCGGTGGGAACCGTGCTCGCATGCTTCTTCAGAGTCCTTTTCCTAAAAATATCCTTGACAAATTCAAACATAACCTATTGATTGACAGATGCTATCAGTTCTCGTATCTCAGCTTTTGCATCCCTCCAGCGGGGGACGTCGATCTTGGTTCCAATCACTTCGACAACTTTTGCCGCAATTATCGAGCCGACTTCGCCGCAAACCTTCAGAGGCATGCCAAGCGAGTGGGCATAAAGGAATCCGGCTGCATAGGTGTCGCCGGCACCGGTGGCGTCGATAGTGGCAGCTGGCCATGCTTCGATGTAGTGATATTCATTACCCTTCTTTAGCATCGAACCATCCTTGCCGACCTTGACGACTGCGATTTCGCATTGTGACGCGAGTTCATCCAGGGCTTCGCGGGGACCGAGTTTTGTGTAGGCGCGTGCTTCGCTTTCGTTGGCAAAGACAATGTCGATATATTTCTCTACCAGATTGTGGAAGAATGCCTCGTTTGACTCAACCACGTTGTAGGAAGCCATGTCTATCGAAATCTTGCAACCGGCAGCCTTTGCCATCTGTACGGCTTTCCTGATGAGATCCTGGTTCTGTACCAGGTAACCTTCGATGTGGAAATAGTCGTAGCCTTCGAAATACTCCTCCTTCAAATCCTCCGGAACCAGTTCCAGGGCGGCTCCCATGTAATCGGCAAAGGTCCTTTCTGCATTCGCCCCGGTAATGAAGCACATTGCCCTGCCGGATCCCTTGGTGCCCAGCAGCAGGTTGGTTTTCACTCCGAATTGTTCCAGGGTGCTCTTGTAGAGAAGCCCCAGTTCGTCGTTGCCGATCTTTCCGATGAAACAGGACGGCATGCCGAAGATGGAGGTGCAGGTAATCGTGTTTGCCGCAGACCCGCCGGGAACATATTTCACGCCAAACTCCTTAAGCTTTGACCAGATGCTGTCGCCTGTCTCGAGATCCACATGCTGCATGCTTCCGGGAGGAAGGTGATACTCCCGCAACATCGAATCATCCGGGAACACTGCCAGGATGTCGGTGAGGGCGTTTCCGATGCCTAAAATAGATTTCATAACTCACAAAGTTAATGATATTTTTACTTAAATTTGTTACCATGAACAAGAAGGTCGGGAATATTCTCAAGTACACATTGTCCATCCTGCTTGCTGCAGTGTTGCTTTTTTTTGCATTCAGGGATGTGGAATGGTCGGAGTTCCTGACGGCATTGAAGGCCTGTAGATGGGAATATGTCCTCCTGTCGATGCTGTTCGGTCTGCTTGCCTTTGTTTTCCGGGCATTCAGGTGGAGGATGCTTCTTCTTCCTGTTGACAGGTCCACCTCCCGCCTTACCTGCTTTAACGCAATCAACATCAGTTATCTCATCAACATGGTCTTGCCCAAGGTAGGAGAAGTGGTGAGATGCGGCTACATAACCGCCCATTCCGAAAAGGTCTCTGATGAAAAGGGAAAGACGCACCGTCTTGCCTCATTCGACAAGGTGCTTGGGACGGCTGCCCTTGAGAGGACGGTGGACGTTTTGATGATGGCCCTTACTCTGGCGTTGTTCCTGCTTTTCACATGGAAAAGGTTCGGAGGCTTCTTCTCTGAGAAGATTTTCGGGGCGGCCTCAGGGAACTTGACCGTTGGAAAGGTGGTTCTCCTGGTTACCGCCATCATTGCCGTTCTGGCATTTGTCTGGGCAGTTGTAAGGTATTCCGATAAATGGAAACCGCTTCAGAAGGTCAAGGGCTTCTGTGTAGGACTTGCCCAGGGATTCGTGAGTTGTCTGAAGATGGACAGGGCATGGTTGTTCTTCGCCTATACCATCGCCATCTGGGGATGCTACTGGATGATGAGTGCGACAATCCTTGGTGCGCTCCAGGGTATAGATCCAGCCTCGGTCTCCTCTGATTTTGCCTCTGCCTTGACCATAGTGAATGGTCTCAACATGACCGACGCTCTTTTCCTCATGTTGGCTGGCAGCCTTTCTTCCCTGGTCCCGGTGCCGGGTGGCTTCGGAGCCTTCCATTTCATTGTGGCAGGAGCCTTGTCCTACGTTTACGGTCTTCCCTTTGAATTCGGGATGATCTTCGCAACCCTTTCCCATGAGTCGCAGGCCGTCAACCAGATCTTATGGGGAATGGTTTCTTATTTCAGTGAACATTTTAGAAAACAACGATAATGAAGTCCAGCAGAATTCTTTTGATCTCAGCCATCTTGTTGATCCTGCCTTTGGCGGGAAAACTTCCGGCACAGACAAAACTCTCTTCAAGGCAACTCTATTCCCAATTCCAGAATCCTGACACCCGCTACCGCCCCTTTGTCAGATGGTGGTGGAACGGAGACCGCGTCAAGGCAGAGGAGCTGGTCCGCGAACTTCACATCATGAAGGATGCGGGAATAGGCGGCGTGGAAATCAACCCGATTTCCTTCCCTTCAGGAGCAGACACACTTGACACGAAGCCTTTGAAATGGCTGAGTGACGAGTGGATCGACATGCTGAAGGTTGTCTTCGACGAGGCAGAAAAGATCGGTATGTACTGTGACCTGATTATCGGCTCAGGCTGGCCGTTCGGAGCCGAGGACCTTCCCAGGAATGAAAGGGCGGAGGTTTTGCTGACCTACGCCAGGGAGGTGCCTTCCGGCGAAAGGTTCGAAATGTCCCTGTTCAATATATTCAAGGAGATAGATCCTGGGGTAACGATAGTCAATCCCCGCCGTACCCCCGAATTGGTGTCGATCTGTCTGGCCCCGGATCCCATGAACGGGCTTGAAGATGCCATTGACCTTTCCGGAAAGATCGAGGACGGAGTGCTTACTGTGGATGTTCCCGAAGGCAAGTGGCAGATTTATGCCATGGTCAAGTTCGAGTCCTTCGCAAGCGTCATCAACGGAGCGCCGGGAGCTGCCGGTTCAATCCTCAACCATATGGATGCTGCTGCCGTCAGGCGTTATCTCGACCACATGGTTGACACTATCGAGGCCAGGATAGGACCTCTCTCCGGGCACGTAAGGGCCTTCTTCGTGGACAGCATGGAACTCGAAGGAAATAACTGGACCTCAGATTTCGCGGAAGTGTTCAAAGCCAGGAGGGGTTATGACGTCATGCCTTGGCTCCCCTTCACCATGTTCGAGGTCGGAAGGCTTGGAGACGTCAAGAGTTTTGAATATGGTTCCAAGAAAAGTGAGAAGTTCCAGAAGGAAGTGGACAGGGTTCGTTTCGATTTCGAACTTACCAAGGCGGAACTCCTTCAGGAGCGCTTCCACAGGACATTCATAGATTGGGCTAAGGAGAAGGGCGTGAAAACCCGCGCCCAGGCTTATGGAAGGGGATTCTTCCCTCTTGAAAGTTCACTTGGCCTGGATTTCCCCGAAGGCGAGTCCTGGACGACCAACTGGCTTAGGCACAGGATCGGTGAGGAAATGGGAGACGAGGACTATCGCCGTGGCCGTGGTTACACGATGATCAACAAATACGTTTCTTCCGCAGCCCATCTCGTAGGCAACAGGGTTGTCAGCGCGGAGGAGATGACCAATACCTACAAGGTCTTCACCACATCCCTTGAATTCCTCAAGGTCGGCTCTGACATGAGTGCTATCTCAGGAGTCACCCATTCTGTCTGGCATGGTTTCAACTACTCACCCCTCGAGGCACCGTTCCCGGGTTGGGTGCAGTATGGAACCTTCCACAATGAGAGGAACACCTGGTGGCCATATGTGAAGAACCTCAATGACTACAGGGCCAGGATAGCCAGCCAGCTCCAGAATGCCGACATGTACACGGACATCGCTATCCTGCCTGCAAATTACGACATGTGGACCACTATGGGAGTTCAGACAGAACCATTCCCGGTGAAGTTGAACGTCCCCTACACCTCCCTTATCTGGGAAGCTATCCACAAGACCGGCGGCGGAGCCGACTATGTCAGCGAGATTATCCTGAGGGACGCTATTGTCAAGAAGGGCAAACTCTGCTATGGACCCAAGGAATACGGGACTCTTTTCCTCGTGGAAATCACCGGAACCACCCCTGAGACCCTTGCCAAGATTGAGGAGTTCGTAAGACAGGGAGGAAGGGTGTTCTGCGTAGGTAAATACCCCGAGAAATCCCTGGGCTTCAAGGATTATGAGGTACGGGACAGGAGCATAACCGAGGCAGTGAACCGCTTGAAAGCCTATCCGGACAACTTCATCCTTCTCGAGAATCCGGAGGACGGAAAGTATCTCGAATGGTACGAGGGTGTGATGGCAAAATATTCACTGCCACATTCAATTACGATTTCCAACCCCGACCGCTACCTGCTTCAGGACCGTTACGTGACGGATGACAAGTCTGATTTCTTCCTGGTCATGAACGCACATCTCACGGAAGCCCGTGAAACAGACATCACTTTCCCGAAAAATATCACTTCCGGGAAACATGCATGGATCTATGACCCTGCCAAAGGCACCAGGTCGGCCCTCAAGTTAGATCCGTCCGGCAAGGCCCATTTCCGTTTCGGCCCCGCCGAGACTTACCTAATTTTCTTCAACAAGGACGGACGTTCGGTCCGGCCCGTGAGCCCGTCGAAGGGTCTGATTCAAGACCGGCTGTTTAACCGGACTTCCCCGGTTCCTGTGCTTGCCGAAGGGCTCGAGGGACCTTGGGACCTGACCCTCCATCAACCCCAGCTTGATTCCACATGGACGGCGAGGTTGGACACCTTGCAGGACTTCAAGGACATGAAGGATTCTTCCTTCGTCAACTTCATGGGTACTGTGGTTTACAAGAGTACCTTCTCCGTCGACGGAAAGAATATCCCAAAATTCATCGATCTCGGCAAGGTGGCCGATATCTGCGAGCTGAAGATAAACGGGAAGGATGCCGGAACCGAATGGTTCGGAGAAAGGATTTACGACATTTCCCCTTACGTCAAGGCGGGAAAGAACACCATCGAGGTGAAAGTGACCACCCTGATGGGTAATTACATGCAGACACTGAAGGATAACACCGCTTCCCAGCGCTTCGTGCTGAGACGCAACCAGCCCTATGTGTCGGCAGGATTGATTGGACCAGTAAAATTATACAGATGAAAAAGTTTCTAGGACTTGCAGCCTCGGTGCTGCTATTCGCGGGAGCCGGCCAGGCGCTGGAGGCCGCTGATTATTTTGCCCGGGACTTCGGAGCCGTTCCGGATGGCTTTACGGTCAACACGGTGAGCATTCAGGCCGCCATTGATTTCGTATCAGCCCATGGAGGTGGAAAGGTTGTCCTTGACAAAGGCGATTACGTGTCAGGATCGATCTACCTTAAAAGCGGGGTGACCCTCTGGATAGATGAGGATTGTTCCCTCCTCGGATCATTGAATCCCTTTGATTACATCAAGGATCCCGATGCCAAATGGACCGCCCTTGTCTTTGCTGTCGGACAGAAGAATATCGGCATCGAAGGTGGCGGTACCATCAACGGCCGTGGTTTTGATATTGCAACACGTTTCATTGACTTCGTCCATCTGGGAGTTTTCGAGGATCCTCTTACAAACGACCGTTTGCAGGAGGCTAAGCGTCCGGAGAACATCCATTTCTACAAATGCGAAGGAATAGTCATCCGTGACCTGACCCTGAGGGATCCGGGTTGCTGGAACCAGCAGTACGACAAGTGCCGCGACATCCTTGTGGAAAGGGTCCATGTGGACGCCAAGTCTTATTGGAACAATGACGGAATCGACATAGTGGACAGCAGCGACGTGATAATCCGAGACTGTTTCTTCGATGCGGCTGACGATGTCTATTGCTTCAAGAGCCACAGCAACGATGGGGTAAGCGAGAACATCCTTGTTGAGAACTGCGTAGGACGTTCAAGCGCCAACGGTATCAAGTTCGGTACCTACACAAGGGGCAAGTTCCGCAACTTCAAGTTCAAGAACATCAAGATCTACGACACCTACCGCAGCGCCATCACAATCGCAACGGTTGACGGTGCCACTATCGAGGATGTTGAAATCGACGGAATCGAGAGCCTCCACACCGGTAACCCTATCTTCCTGAGGACCGGTACCCGCCACACCCGTGACGACCAGAAACCCATCCTGCGGAACATCGTCATCAAGAACATGTATGCCGAGGTTCCTCTTGACAAACCGGATGCCGGTTACAGCTATGAAGGCCCCGTTGAGGACCTGCCTCGCAATGTTCTCCCCAGCATCATTTATGGCAATCCTGACATCAAGATCGAGAATGTCCGTCTGGAGAACATAGAGATTGTCTATCCCGGGCATGCCGATCCTGAATATGCCTACAGGGGTTCCTCTAAAGAAGAGCTAGACGCGATTCCCGAAATGGAGACCAGCTATCCTGAATTCTCCAACTGGAAGGAGCTGCCCGCTTGGGGTTTCTACATCCGTCATGCAGACGGTATAGTCTTCGACAATGTAAAGATCACCGTTGACGGCGAGGACTACCGTCCTGCAATCGTCACCGACGATGTCAATGGGTTCCGCATGAAGAACCTGGAAATCAACCAGGACACCGCCCCTAAGGGCAAGAAGCAGATCATCAACAAGGACACCAAGAACATCAAGAAGAAATGAAAAAGATACTCATCATAGCTTCCCTGCTGCTGGTTTCGCTGGCGGGGTTTGCACAAGATAAGCAGCCGCTCTACAAGTCCTCCTTCTTCGGAATCAGGAGTAACGGCACAACCGACAACACCACTTCCATCCAGAAAGCGATTGATTTCATCGCCGAGAAGGGTGGTGGAACCCTTGAATTCAGCGTCGGACGTTACCTAACCGGAGCAGTCCAGCTCAAGTCCGGAGTGAACATCAGCCTTCGTGAGGGAGCCATCATCGTAGGTTCCACTAACATCTATGCCTATGGCGGCCACAAGGGTATCTTCTGGGGAGAAGGCCTCACTGACGTTTCCATCTATGGTAAAGGTGTCTTCGATGGCCAGGGGCCTGAACTTCTTAAGAATATCCGTGAGCAGATCAAGATGCGTCATATTCCGGATGACGTAGTAGTCCCGACCCTTCTGTATCTCAAGGACTGCAAGGGAGTGACGCTTCAGAATTTTATCTGCCGTTATCCCGCTACCCGTGACCAGCTTTACATCATCGAAGGTGGTGACGTGAAGGTTGACGGGTGTTACACAGACATAAGATGAAAAAACTTATAGCTTCTGCCGCCCTGCTCCTGTGCCTATGTGCGGGAGCGGGAGCGGAAAGTTATTCCTGGAAGGCAAAGTGGATCAGTAAGCAGTATTACCAAAGCGAGACCAACACATGGCTTGCTTTTCGAAAAGATATTGACATTGAGAAGGTCCCGGCGTCTCTTGTGGCCAGGATCGCCGTTGACACAAAATACTGGCTTTGGATCAACGGGGAACCCGTGGTCTATGAAGGAGGTCTGAAAAGAGGACCGTCCATCGGTGGCGGGTATT
>CAMHFA010000010.1 GCA_946184255.1 uncultured Bacteroidales bacterium | reverse complement strand
AACGATTTCTTCAAGAAACTCGGTCTTTGATTCAGCGATTCCAACTTACGTCACGGAGGTAGACCTGCCTGGAACCTTCGTGGACTGAATTGAAAGCCAGTTGTTTCCCGTCGCTTCTCCACCTTGCGTGGAGATCGCAGCGGGAATACTGCTCTTTATACATGTCCGGTACGAAGAACCGGCCGAGCGGAAGGATCGCTTCATCTTCCAACCTCAGGAGGACCCAGGAACGGTATCCGTCACTGTTCCAATAACCTTCAGTGCTGATGAACTGACCGTCGGGGGAGAATACGCAGTGACCGTCCCAGTCCAGAATTCCTGGAGCGAGGTGGCGGACTTTGTCTTCCTCTCCCACTTTGAATATTGTATGGCTCCAGCATGAACCACCGTCCCAACAGGCGGTCACGGCCAGTGTCTCATCATCTTTCCAGTTGAAATGGGATCCTTTCCATCCGTCAGGGAAACAGCGCCGAAGGTCGGTTCCGTCACAGTTGATGGTAAAGGAAACGGTGTCCCAACTGTAGATATGTCCCCGTCTCTCCATTTGTCCGTGGAAATCTTCGACCGTTCGGGCCAGGAAGAATATCCTCTTGGCATTGGGACTTATTATAGTGTGGCAAAAATAAGCCAGACCGTCATCCTTTGTGATTTCCGGCATAAGTGAACGGGCCTGCGCAATGGAAAGGATGAGTTTCTTGTCTCCGGTTTTGAGGTTGACTAGCCAGAGTCCGTCGTCTTCTGGCCACATCTCATCTTCCATGGCATCCTGTCCATTACCTGCGTAACCATAATCAGGTCTGCATAGCCTTAAGCGAGCGTAGTTGATGCTTACGGCCCATTCTCCGGAAGGGTCGACCGCACTGACGGGTGTAGGAATAATCCTTTCCTTTCCTGATTTCCAATCCAGGATGACTGTAACGAAACGGCCGTCCCTGCAATCGTTGAACAGGCACGACCCGTCCGGCAACCAGTGGAACATTGCGGCTTCCTGGAAATTCCAGCAGACTGTCCTGGAGACAGGAATCAACCTGTTGCTATCTTCAAGATCCACCAGTGCGATGAGTGCTGTGTCAGTCTGTTCGGCCAACCTGCCACTGAAGCCAACCTCAAGTACACCGACATACCTGTTGTCAGGACTCCATGCATTGATGCCGAAATAATTTGCCAGCAGATGGTCCTTGGGCCCTGAAGTTATGGAATAAGGTTCTCCGACATTCGGGAATGGGGTTGGTTGCCTTTCAGAACAGGCAACAGAAAGAATGACGGCAATCACCCCTGCCGTCATTCCTGATATCCTGATCATTCTTTTACGTCCTATGATTTCGAGAAGGAATAAGGACGGTCTTCGGACGCGGTGCCACGTTTGGTATTCGGTTCGGAGACCATCTTGTATATTATGCGGGCACCCTTAACGAGGTCACCATGTTTCAAGTAGTTCTTGTTCCATGTCTTGCCGTCCAACTTGATTCCATCGATATAGAAGTTGTCGGATGAGTTGTCGGGAGCTTCCAGCACAATGTCCTTTCCGTTCGGGAGATTGACTGTAACCTTCCTGAAGAGGGGAGTTCCGATCGCATATTCATCCGAAGAAGGGCAGACTGGATAGAAACCGAGGGCGGAGAAGACGTACCATGCGGAAGTCTGTCCGTTGTCCTCGTCACCGCAGTAGCCGTCGAAGTTGGAGTTGTAGAACTTGTTCATGACCTCCCTGACGTGCTGCTGGGTCTTCCAGGGCTGGCCGCCCCAGTCATACATGTAGAGCATGTGCTGGATCGGCTGGTTGCCGTGGGCATAGTTGCCCATGTTCATCACCTGCATCTCGCGGATTTCGTGAATAGGACGTCCGTAGTAGCTGTCGTCGAAAAGCGGCGGGATGGTGAAGATGCTGTCAAGCATGGAGACATATTCATCGTCGCCACCCATAAGGTCGATCAGGCCCTGAGGGTCGTGGAAAACGCTCCATGTGTAGTGTAGGCTGTTACCTTCAGTGAAGTTTCCTCCCCACTTGAGAGGACTGAACGGCCTCTCGAAGGTCCCGTCGATGTTTTTGCCCACCATCAGCTTGTACTCCGGATCGTAAAGGTTACGGTAGTTGAGAGCCGCCTTTGCATAGGGAGCCAGTTCTTCCTCGGATTTGCCGAGAGCCTTTCCCAATGTGTAGATGCACCAATCGTCGTAAGCATATTCAAGGGTCCTGGCAGCACTCTCCCTGATTCCGACATCGCATGGAACGTAGCCAAGGCTGTCGTAATACTCCCATCCGAGCCTTCCGGTCGACCTGACCGTAGGATGCACTGCGTGGGCTCCGTGTATGACAGCTTTCCAAAGTTCCTCAGCGTCGTAGCCGCGCAAGCCCTTTATGTAGGCTCCGGCCACTACGGATGCAGAGTTGTTACCAACCATGCAGTTCCTGTGGCCAGGGCTTGCCCACTCCGGCAGGAATCCGCTTTCCTTCCATGTGTTGACCAGACCCTCCTGCATCTTTACTCCCTGGTCGGTATAGACCAGGTCGACAAGCGGGAATAGACTCCTGAAGGTGTCCCAGAATCCGGTATCCCCGAACAGATAACCTTCACAGATCTCTCCGTTGAAGGGGCTGTAATGAACTCTCTTGCCGTCGGCGTTGATTTCAGAGAGGTCGCGTGGGAAGAGGACGGACCTGTAGAGGCAGGAATAGAACGTCCTGAGGTTGTCTATGTCCGGATCTTCGACTTTTATCCTGCCAAGTATTTCATTCCACCTCGCCTTACCGGCTTCGGCCACCTGTTCTACTGACCTTCCCTTCAACTCCTGGAGATTGAGTTCAGCCTGCTGCTGGCTGATGAAAGAAGATGCTACCTGGAGATTGACCTGCTGCCCTTTGGCCGTCTTGAAACCAACCATGGCATACTGTCCGTCCACGGTTTCGACCTCGAAAGGTGTATCGCTGACCACTACAAACCAGTTGCGGAAATTCTCGGTGACTCCACCGTGATTATTCACTGCCCAGCCGGTTATCCTGTTCTTTTCCATGTCGATCTGGACTTCGCCGCCCCTGAAGGCATCCACGACAAGATAGGATGTGTCTTTCTGGGGATATGTCAGCCTGAATGCGGCCGCCCTTTCCGTAGGAGCCAGTTCTGCCACGACATCATGCTCTGCGAGATACACCTTATAATAGTAGGGCTTGACCGTTTCCGCCTTATGAGAGAACCAGCTCTGCCTTCCTTCCTCGTCGTATATCGGTCCCGTGGTTACAGGCATTATAGAGAATGCACCGTAGTCGTTGATCCAGGGACTTGGCTGGTGTGTCTGCTTCAGACCCCTGATCATGGTAGCTGAATATGTATAGGTCCATCCGTTACTGTTACGTCCGGTCTGGGGAGTCCAGAAGTTCATCCCCCATGGCAAAGCTATGGCGGGATAGGTGTTGCCGGTGGAAAGTTCGTAAGTCGATGCCGTACCAGCAAGGGGATTGACAAGATCGACTGGATCGTATGCTATCTGGGTGTCATTTACACTGCAGGAGAACGCCAGCAGCAATAGGCAACTGAAAGCAAAGGAGGTGATTCTGTTCATAATGTGGGGAATTTTCTGTGATTTTTACAAAAATAACATTTTTTTGAAATTTTTTAGTACTTTGTCTTGCAAGGTATTTAAAAAATTATATATCTTTGCAAAGGAAATATAATTGCAAAACCAAGAATATTATGAAAAAAGTTATCAATGCAAGCATCGGAGGCCGCAGTTTTGCCCTTGACGAGGACGCCTATTCAAGGCTTTCTGCCTACTTCGACCATTTCAAGGCAAGGCTTAACAAGGATTCCCAGTCGATGGGAGAGGAGGTGATGTCCGATTTGGAAAACCGGATCGCCGAACTCTTCGACCAAGGGACCGGAGGAGCCGCCTACAGGGTCGTTGACCTTGAACTTGTTTCCAAAGTGGTCGGTCAGCTCGGGATGCCGGATGGTTCGGCCGAGCCCCTCGACTTTTCACAGGGGAAGTTTAACGGTACCGAAAGCAATGCTAAGCAGAGCAGTGGATCCACCGAGTCCAAGGGACCTGATTTCTCTTATGCCGGAGATAAGGGCGAGGCTAAGAAACGCCTCTACAGGGATTCTGACAACAAGGCCATCGGCGGAGTTTGCTCCGGCCTTGCCGCCTTCCTGAACATCGACATAACGATAGTCAGGATCATCATTCTTCTTGCCCTCCTTCTTTGGGGATCCGGTCTCATCTTCTATCTGGTCCTTTGGATAGTCGTTCCTATCGCCAAAACTCCTGCCGAGAAGTGCGAGATGCATGGACTTGAGCCCACGGCTGAGAACATGGCCCGTTTTTCTGAATATAAAAAATAGTCCGGCTATGGAAAACAGTGCTGAAAACGTGCGCTCACAAATGCGCAAAGGGGTGCTGGAGTATTGCATTCTGAGCATCCTGGACAAGAAAGAGGCCTATGCTTCCTCAATACTCGAGGAACTTAAGGCTGCCAACATGATAGTGGTTGAAGGAACCCTGTATCCGCTTCTGATCCGTCAGAAGAACCAGGGACTCCTGTCGTACCGTTGGGAAGAGTCTACCCAGGGACCGCCCAGGAAGTATTACTGCATTACTGAAAAAGGACGCCAGCAACTTCGTGAAATGGATTCCGCCTGGCAGGAGATAGTGGACACGATAAAAACCATTAAAGAGAATTAGAGATGAAACCAGTTGAACATGTCAGTATCGGAGGTTATGTCTTCAGCCTCGAGGATGATGCCTGTGTGGCGGCCAGAGAGTATCTGGATGAACTGGCGGCTTTCTATTCAAAGAAAGAGAGCGGAGCGGAGGTTATGGAGGGGATTGAGGAGAGGATGTGCGAGCTTCTGCTTGAGCAGATGGTAGAAGGAGGAGTTGTAACCTTTCCGATGGTGGAGAAGGTGATATCTACCCTTGGCAGGCCAGAGGCCATTGAGGAAGAGACGGAAGGCCCTGGAGATAAAGCACAAGGAGAGTCTGCCGGTGAGTCTGCCACCGGAGATGACGAGTTCAAGGTACGTCGCAAGCTGTACCGCGATCCTACCAACGGGAAACTCGCAGGTGTCTGCAGTGGATTGGGGACATATTTCGGAATCGATCCATCTCTCCTGAGAATCCTGTTCGTTGTCTTCTCCTTGATCGGGCTGGGTTTCTTTATCGGGCATGGCTGGTTGCGCCTGCCGCATTACTTCGTTCCGCTTGTGTATGCCATACTTTGGATTTGCATGCCTGTTGCCCGTACTGTCAAGCAGAGGGATGAACTGCGTGGAGAGAAGGGGACTGTCGACGCGATCAGTGCCCGTATCCAGAGTTCTGTACAGGAGATGGGAGAGGTGGCAGAAAATGTAGTCCGGTCAGACTTCTGGCCGGGAGTAGGGAGGATAATCGCAGTCTGTATAGGAATAGTGATGCTGGTGGCCGGTGTGGCCGGAGTAGTCAGTCTTGGCTGCCTGAGCATTGGCCATGATTTCCTCTCTAACACATTCGTGTTGAACCGTGCCCTTGAGGAAATAGCGACCGAAACTCCCTGGATGCTGGATATCCTGTCTTTCCCTCCACTGGTTGCAGCCCTGGCTGTAGTAGTTGTGATGCCGTTTATCTGGCTGATTTACACAGGAGTGATGTTGCTCTTCGACCTGAAGGCTCCCAAGTGGCATCCAGGCCTCTGCATGCTCATAATATGGCTCATCGCACTCACCGTGCTAGCCGTGTTGAGTGCGATGGTCTTTTTCAAAGGAGCTATTTAGAAGAATCCAGAACTACCTGGACCTGGCCGGAGCCTGGGCTGGAGCAGCCTGTGCCGGAGGAGGACCCATCCTCCTGTTCATTGCGGCGGGATTGACAGGGATCCTTCCAGGATCGTTGGCTGCGCAGATTGCCAGCCAGGCAACCATAGTAGCGTCGATCTTCAGGTCACCGAGGGAAAGCCTCTCGTACGTGTCCATGATAGTGTGATAGGTCCTGTTGTACTCAAGGACATCCTGGATGAACTGATACGCAGGCAGACCGAGCATTCCGAATGAAACATGGTCAGTCGAACCGGTGTTCCTCGGCGAGAGATAGTTGAAACCAAGGGGTTCGATGTATTTCATCCAAGCTTCGAAGAAGGGGAAGGCGGCGTCATTCCTCTCAAGGTAGATACCGCGGAAGCGTCCGGAACCATTGTCCATATTGAGGTAGAGGGCGAATTTGTCGAATCCGGGGAGTTTCTTCTGATCCTTGAACAGGTACTGCTCAAGATATCCCCTGGAACCATAAAGACCTTGTTCCTCACCACCCCAGAGGGCAAGACGGATAGTTCTCTTGGGTTTGATTCCCAGATCGTGGAGGATACGCATGGCTTCTGTCATGACTATGCATCCTGAAGCGTTGTCGGCAGCTCCGGTACCTCCATGCCAGGAGTCGAAGTGGGCACCGATAAGGACTATCTCGTCCTTCAGCTTGGGATCGGTGCCAGGGATTTCGGCATAGACATTATGGACCTCCTGGTCATCGGTGAACTCGTTGATAAGTTCGAGTTCCATCTCGACTTTCTCTCCCTTTTCGATAAGGCGTACCATACGTCCGTGGTCCTCGATAGGCATCATGACCTCGGGAGTGGGTTCGGGATCGCCGACCTTGTAGGAGACGCCGGTTCCGCTGGGAACATTGAATGTTCCACGTCCGGTGACGATGCAGAGGGGCTTCTCGGAAGCAAGAAGATCATTGGTCAACTGCCTGAGTTCCATCATGGCATTCCTGTCGAAAGCCTGCCTGGGGAAACGTCCTGCTGTGGGAGGTCCTGCAGGGGAGATGGCACCCTGAACCCTGTTGTCCTGAGTCAGGGCCTCCAACTGCTCATCGGTGTAACGTGAAGCAAGAGGATTGAAACTGATGTTGTATGTCTGGGTGGCAGGCATGAGCAATACCTTTCCTGCAATTTTGCCCCTATACTTTTCGATGTCTTCCTTGGTCTGGACGTCGAAGATCATGCACTCTCCCTTCACTAGGCCCTTGGTGCTTCCAGACCATGCCTTGGGATTCACTGAAAAGGCGCAATAGTAGGGCTGGGTCATGGCCGCATAGGTCTTGACAACGTCCCATCCGCCACGGGTGAATTCTGCGGCGAACTCAGCACGAGGATTGGACAGGCCGATTTCATTCAGTTTCTTAACCACAAGGCTTTCTGCTCTTCTTTTCTGTTTGGAAGCAGTGAGCCTTGATCCGACCAGGTCGGTCATGTACTGGGAAATCTCTTCGATCTTGGAATTGTTAAGGCCTTCATCCTTGATCTTGGTAGCCAGCTCGGGAGACTGGGATACCTGTGCGAAAACTTGGTTGCCGCAAAAGACCATTGCGAGCATTGAGAAGATAATTAAACCTTTTTTCATAAGTCCGTTATTTTAACGCATGGGTACAAATATAGAAAAATAGATCAAAATGTTTATATTTGTCTGATTTTAAGATTTAGAATCAGTCGAGTTATGAAAAAGTTTATCGTTTTATCCGTCCTGTGTTTCCTGGCAGGAAGTGCCATGGCCCAGGAAGAAGATGGTTTCTTCAATCACCTTTCCCTCGGTGTGCAGGCCGGTACAGCCGGCATAGGTGCCCAGCTGGCTACTCCAGTAGGCCCGAATTTCCAGATACGCGCAGGCTATGCTATAATGCCGCCCTTCTCCTACAGCAGGACTGTTGAAGTTCCTGAGCATCCCGGTAAGCAGGGCTCTGATAAAGGAGCTAATATTCCAGTTGATGCCAAGGCCAATTTGCATCTTTCCAATGCGGAACTGATGTTCGACATTTTCCCGTCATCCACCGGCATTTTCCATATTACCGCCGGTTTGCTCTATGGCCCGAAGAATGTGATAAAGGTGACTAATACAAGTGCCCTTCCCAGTGATTACAACATTGTCGGACTGGATGTGGACGAATATACCGTCTTGGCTGTCAACAACAAGATTGACGGTTATATTGGTGTCGATGCCCTCCGTCCATATTTCGGAATAGGCCTTGGACGTGCTGTTACTACAGACCATAAGGTAAGTTTTACCTGTGATTTGGGTGCATTCTACTGGGGAAAGCCCGGACTGTTTGCTCCCGGCGAGGATCTTTTCGGCGAATGGAAAGATGTCCGTATCACTGCAGCCTCCCTTAACGGACGCGATGAAGGAATGATCGAGAAAGCCGAGAAACTAGTTATTTATCCTATGCTTAACTTCCATCTGTTTTTCAATCTTTTTTAGAACGTATAAGCTATGAAAAAGTTTTGGCTGATAATTGCGTTGGCGGTCGCTTTTCCTCTTTCGTACTCATGTACGAAGGAGAATCCCAAGCAAGAAACTCCAACTCCGGCTCCTACGCCGACCCCAACCCCAACTCCGACGCCGACCCCAACCCCAACCCCGACTCCGGAGCCGGCTCCTACTCCTGTGTCTGTAAAACTGGTTGTCACTGGTTCCAATGCCCTGGACTTCATCGCTCTTACGGAGTCCGGTAAGTATCTTATCTGTGAGTTTGACTCGGATAAGGACAGGGTCTATTCTACAGGTGATTACACAATTTCTGACAATAAGTACGTCCTTGGCAATGATGCAACCCTGACGTTCTCACAGACCGGGTCACCGGTTACCTTCACACTGAAAAAGAACGACGGCAAGGAAATTTCGGGATCAGCGAATCCTGTCAAGAATACCAAGATGACTGATAATGTCAAAAAGCTTTGCCGTACATGGACTATAACCAGGACACAGATTTCAGTCTCTGGAAGCATTAATGCTAGTGCCAAATTTGACGGCTGCAACCTTGAGGAGATTTCTGATTTTGCCCGCAATCAAGGCATGGAGATCAAGAAGGACTTCAAAGGGATAAGTATCAACACCATTACCGTGATGCCTACCGGTTCCGCTATCATTGCCTATAGCACCGGAAAGATAGATGTAGCAGAGTGTGACTTTACTGCCATTGAAAAGGGTGAGCTGAAGTATTCATGGAAAGATGAGTCTGCCCTTGGGTACGAATTGACCAATGGCACCGCAACAGTTTCATTCAAGGATGACAAGTGTGCCCTTTCTGTCGGAGCCGAGTTTACCAAAGACGAGAAAAAGTACAACCTGTCAGTATCCTTTGTCCTGGAAGAGAAGAAGTAAGATTCCCTATTTCAGAATCTTAAGTCCTTGGATTACTGCATTTGAGAATCCAGCCTCTTCCATGGCGTTGAGTCCCTTTATGGTGATTCCGCCCGGAGTGGTTACCCTGTCTATCTCCTGTTCAGGATGAGTTCCATGGGCGTCTGCCAATGAGGCGGCGCCCTTTATTGTTTGAAGCGCTGCTTCAAGAGCCTGTTTGGGATAGAGCCCCAGTTCAATTCCGCCTTCCATGGTGGCCCTGACATACCTCAGAGCAAAGGCGGTTCCGCATGATGCCACCATCATTCCGGCTATGAGTTGTTTTTCATCGACTACCATGGACTTTCCTGTTGCATTGAACAGTCCGGTAACAGTCTGGAGAGTACCGGACGTGCCACTGATCTCATTGATGAAAGTCATGCTTTCCCCAACCTCTATTGCCAGGTTGGGAATGACGGTATAGACTCCTGAGAGCCCGTAACCATTTGTCCATTCCTTCAAGGTGGCAGCCGGGATACCGGCGGCAAATGAAACCAGGACCTTTCCGTTCATCAGGGGCAGGAGGGGGGAAAGGACATCTTTGAGAAGCCAGGGCTTCACACCCATTATCACCACCTCAGCTTCCTCCACTGCCTTGGAATTGTCGATGGTAGATGCGATTCCAACTCCTGAGTATCTGTCCAGGGTCTCCTGATGCCTTGCCGTGACAGTAATCCTGGCTTCCGGGCAGAAACGGGCGAATCCAAGCGCAGTGGCGCCACCCATGTTTCCGGCGCCGATGATAGCTATTCTCATAATAAATGTATTAGTCTGAAACCAAATGTCGGAATAATACCCGAAGAAACCAAGCCGGATGAGTCAATTATTCAGATGACAATGGTTATCTTTGTTGAGAGACCAGATTTAAGGGTTATGAGAGCTGATTATTCTAAGGTATCCAGCATTGTCATTATCACATTTGTGTATTTCTTCGCTATAGCTGTGGGATTCTTCTCCTATGGAGAACTTTGCGATTCGATGTCTGAGACATTGGCACTTCTTGTGGCGGATGTGATAGCAACACTTGCCGTTTGGGGCTTCGGTCTGATTTTCGAGAATGTGTCGGTGTACGATCCTTACTGGAGTGTGGCCCCACTGGTGATGTTTACTGCCTGGGCTGTTTACAAGAATTGTCTTTCATTTCCCGTAATTCTTCTTCTCATCGCCACTTGGTACTGGGGAATCCGGCTAACAGGCAACTGGGCAAAGACTTTCAAGGGTCTGTCCCATGAAGATTGGCGTTATACCAGGTATCGCAAAACCCTTTCTCCGGTACTCTTCCAGATTACCAACTTATTCGGACTGAACATGATGCCCACTCTGCTGGTGTTCGCATGCATGATTCCAGGCTTCCGCCTGTTTGGCTTAACAGGTCCAGCCAACTGGCTGACATGGCTGGGTTTTGCAATCTGCATTTCTTCCGCCACTATTCAGCTGGTTGCGGACGCCCAGAGTCATAAGTTTCGGTCTGAGCATCCTGGACAGGTCTGCAATGTCGGACTGTGGAAGCATGGGCGCCATCCCAACTATTTTGGTGAGATCCAGATGTGGTGGGGAGTCTGGTTGATGTACGCATCATTCAGTGGAATTGACTGGCTGGTCCTTTGTCCTATAGCAATGACCGCCCTGTTCCTTTTCATAAGCATTCCCATGATGGAACGCAGGCAACTTGAAAACAAGCAAGGCTATTCCGATTACAGGAAGGTTACCCGTTTGCTGATCTAATTTCGTATGAAACAGTTGATTACCATAATAGCTATTGCTGCTTCTTTGCTGGTTTCCTGCAATTCATCGGAGCGAAGGATAGAAAAAGCAGCCCGCCTTGGCCGGCTCAGTGTTACCGATTTCGGCGCCAAAGGTGATGGCATGACGGATGACACAAAAGCCATACAAAGCGCTATAGATTATCTTGACAGCAGGGGAGGAGGGAAACTGTTCTTCCCGTATACCAAAGCCGGATATCTCCTCTCTTCTCCGGCAAAGGAATATGCATCCAACGGAAGGCTTGTCCGCGCCCAACTGGTACTTCCTCCGGGAGGCTCAAACATCCAGTTTGAAGGAGAGATGCCATGTAAACTCCTTTATACCTATCAAGTCCGTCCGCCTGAAAGCGTCAAACAAAACTTCACTCCTACAAAATTCGGGGATATGGGCATGCCTAACACATGCCTGCATTCCACTTGGGATGCACCTGAAGTCACAGACTCACTTGAAAGGCCATGGGCGGTGATTGCCGCTCCAGAAGGAGACAGTGGAGACGGACGTTTCTCCAGGAGCATCTTTTCTATGAAGAATCTGGAAATCAGGGTACATCTCGATACGGGGAGAATGTATCCAAGCACTTCTGCAGCATTCCTTAAAAATGTTTCCAGGCTTATCATTGAAGATTCCCAGTTCTGCCTTGACGAGCAGGTGGGAGACACTGAATTGGGGAAATCTCTCCAGCCAAATCCCTGCCATACCATCGGATTACATGCCTCCGGAAACCAGAACGATGACCAGATCTTGAGAAATGTCGCCGTTCAAGGATTCCGGTATGGTTTTGTACTTGGTGAGCATGTCTTTGCCGATTATCTTTATGCCCACAACTGTGAGGAAGCCATCGTCTTCCATGATGCTACGCACTTGTCAACGATTGAACATATAGTGGCTCAACACAACCGTATCATCCTTTCAACGACCCGTGGAAAGATGTTCGGGAACAATCCAGACAGAGTCAACCTGACTGTGGGTGTCCTTAACTTTGAGGGCGGCCAGACCGTGCCTTCACCTCCGGATGTCTCGAAGTTGGTGTACGGGGTTTACGATCCTGATAATCGGCTGCACGGCTCCGTTCAATGGCATGAGCCCTGGGGCTTGGGCGTATTCCCTGTCTGCGGAGCAGAAAAGTTCCGTGTTGAAAAATTCGAATGAGCTTATAAGCCCTGAATCCTGAACCTACTTGCTCTGCTCGATGGCGGCCTGTGCCGCGGCGAGGCGGGTGTGATTATCAGTCATTTACAGATTGGCTGTAAACATACTGTAAACAACCTCCCTAAAACAATGTTCCAGTAATCCGGAGTTCGTGTTTGTCTGGAATCAAAGATCGTAAAATCCTGCCAAGAATACAACTGTTTTCCCCACACTTTGGCACAAGCTTCCTCTATCTTCGCAGCATGATTACACATTATTGCCGAACATTAGAGGATGCTTTGAAGCAAGCCAAGCAAATTGCAAAGCAACCTGGATATGATTACTGGGGAATTACTTTACCAAATGGAAGGAAAGGATTTGCGATTTATAAAAATGGTAATTTGGTGGAGAGGTATTGTTCCAGGATGTCGATGAATATGAAGTGATACGATAGGAATGAATGAAAAGACTGGCGATAAAGCCAGTCTTTTTCTTTCTACTCGTATCAAATTAGGCATACAGTATGTAAAATCTATTTGACAATTTGGAAAATTATATTTACTTTTGCAACAGATAAACTTCCAACAAAAATGAATGCCTTATGAAAACGCGCAATTATCTTCTTCCTTACTCCTACAAGAGAGTAGGAATGTGGATGTTCCTGCCATTTGCTGCAATCTGCATTTGCCTTCTGTTCAGCGTAAAGCTTCCCTCTATAAGCGTCCCTTGGATTGCCATCGGAGATTCCTTCTTCTATAAAGGTAAGGCCGACTTGCTTACCGAAGTGGGAATGATGGGGCTGCTGGTATCCTTCTGCTTCATCGCGCTGTCCAAGGAAAAAGATGAGGATGAAATGACCGGTCTGATCCGAATGCAGTCCTTTGTTTGGAGCCTCTGGGTGACATCAGCAATCCTGGCTTTCGGCATACTTTTCATTATGGGGCTCAATTTCCTGAGTTTCACTTTCGTCGCCATCTACCTGAACTTCCTGGTGTATATCCTCAAGTTCAACCTTACAATGAAAGCTATTAGGAGGGAGGGGAAATGAAGAATACGGTAAAAGTAGAGCGGGCCATCAAGGACATCACTCAGCAGGAGCTTGCCACAGCCGTGGGTGTGAGCCGGCAGACAATTAACTCGATAGAGGCGGGCGGATACATTCCCTCCGGCGTTCTGGTCCTGAAGATTGCCAGATACT
>CAMHFA010000009.1 GCA_946184255.1 uncultured Bacteroidales bacterium | reverse complement strand
CTCCGCTGTCGGAGTCCATGTACATTATCTGCTTCTTGATCGTCCTCTGATAAGAACCTGATCCGTTTACCTGAGGAAAAAGGGATGAATATGTACCCTTTTTGGCGTACTCGCTCCTCTCAATCTCCTTGTCCGCCACCTTGACTGCCACATTCTCGCTCAGAGCGATCTTCAGGGCATCGTCAAGAGTAATTACTACGGTTGACGTGTCAGCAGTGGCAGATGGTTGTACGGCGTCAGTCCTGTACTGTCCGAAAGAAGGGAAATAGAGGGCGGAGAGAACCGCGATGGATATCAGTCTTTCAGTTATCCTTGTCATTTCAATGCAATAAAAAATCATAAAAACACTACAAATGTAGTGCCTGATACCATTCTAATATTAATGGTATAAAACGATGTATGGGGAAAAGAATCAGTTAAAACCTTTCAAACAACCCCGAAATGGCGTAGAGCAGTAACCACGCCGTCATCCCCGACAGGGTCAGTAACATAGTCAGCCGCCATTTTGACATCATCGGGGGCATTGCCCATAGCAACCCCGACACCGGCAAACTTGATAAGAGGAATGTCATTGCCCCCATCCCCGAAGGCCATGCACTCCTCAGGTGAGATTCCCAGGCGTTCGAGAATCAACGACGCACCTTTTGATTTGGACAATCCCTGACAGACAATGTCCGTGAAATATGGATGCCACCTGGGATAGTCAACACCATGAAGAAGGGGATGCAGGATCCTTTCCTCTTCTTTCTTGTCAACGTAGATGGTGTATTGATAGACGCTGTGTCCGGAAGCCACTTCCTCCAGATCGAGATAATTCTCAGGATAGAAATTCAACTGCCTGGAGACTTCGCGGGTCTGCCCGTTCTCGAAATTGATTCCGCAGATATTGTCGGCGAAAGACCAGCATGGTATGTTCAGTTCCCGGGCAGTCCTGGCAATACTTAGTGCAAGGTCCCTGGGGAGGGGATGATGGTCTATGACCTCCCCTCCAAGAATACTAAGTGCCCCGTTCATGGCGATGTAACCGTCAAATGGAAAATCACCGAGGTTGTTCATCACCAAAGTATGGCGGCCACTTGAAATGAAGAGCTTCACGCCATTGGCGCGAAGCTCTTCTAGACATTCTTTCAACCGTTCGGACATCCGATGGGTATCAAACCCCACCAGGGTGCCGTCGATGTCAAAAAACAAGGCCTTTATCATCGGTCAGCCAAGCTTTTAGCATAATGTGTAGGCTCAGCCTTCTTGGTACGGGTGTCAGGAATGACAGCCCTGGCCGGAATCTTCTTCCTGTAAGCATAGACAAGGAGCCCGATTCCAAGCAGGATGAACGGAATGCTTAGTGTCTGCCCCATGTTGAGGATCATGTCATTTTCGAAAGCCTCCTGGGGTTCCTTGATGAACTCGATCAGGAATCGCATTCCGAAACATACGATGAAGAAAATCCCGATGAAGGATCCCCTGTACATCTTGTCCAGTTTCTTGACATAAAGCCAAACCAGCCCCAATCCCAAAAGAAAATAGCTCAGAGCCTCATAAATCTGGGTCGGATGCTTAGGTTCCGTCTCTCCCCTGCGCTCGAAAACAAAGCCCCATGGGAGAGAGGTTACATTACCATAAATCTCTGAATTACAAAGATTTCCTAACCTAATAAAGGTGGCGGCAAAAGCAACGGCAATGCAGAGATGATCAAGGATCCAGAGGAAGTCGATATGGTTCTTTTTACCATATTTCCTGGCAAACCACCACATGCACAGAAGAAGCATAAGCGTTCCCCCGTGGCTGGCGAGCCCTCCTTCCCAGACTTTGAAGATCTCAAGGAATCCTTTCCATGACCCGAAATAGTAATCGAATCCATAGAATAGGCAGTGGCCCAGCCTGGCGCCGACAAGGGTACCTATCAGCAGGGTGTACAGGAGCGGGTCAAGGATGGCCTTGTTGAGTTTTTCCCGCTCGAAGAATTTCATGAATATCCAATAGCCAAGGATGAAACCGGACACAAAGAGGAGTCCGTACCACCTGACTGCGAATCCCCCGATCCTGAAGATCTCGGGATTCATGTTCCAATGCACTACGAGCGGGATCATGGCAACAATTTATTCCTGGATGGCAGCGATTCCGGGAAGGGTCTTGCCCTCGATGGCCTCAAGCATAGCTCCGCCACCAGTGCTGACATAGCTGACCTTGTTTGCGAATCCCATCTTGGTCACGGCAGCTACAGAGTCTCCACCTCCGACGAGGGAGTATGCTCCATGCTCAGTTGCCTTCGCGACAAGTTCAGCGATCTTCTCGGTTCCTGTAGCGAAATTAGGGAATTCGAACACTCCTGCAGGACCGTTCCAGAGGATGGTCTTGGAAGCGAGAATGATCCTTCCCCAGTTTTCTATTGATGCCGGACCGCAGTCCAAACCCTCCCAACCATCAGGGATTTTGTGCGAAGGGACCACCATCTCGGGAGCGTCATTGCTGAATGACTGGGTAACACGTGTCTGGACAGAAAGGGAGACATTGACTCCAAGTTCCTGAGCCTTTGTCATTATTTCCTGTGCCTGAGGGATGAGGTCATCTTCGTGGAGTGAATCACCGATGTTTCCGCCTTCGGCCTTGATGAATGTATAGCCCATTCCTCCGCAAATGATGAGGTTGTCCACCTTGCCGAGAAGGTTCTCCAGAACCGCCAGCTTGGAAGAAACCTTGGAGCCGCCGATTATGGCGGTGAAAGGACGGCGGGCGTTCTTGAGTACGTTGTCAATAGCCTTGATCTCCTTCTCCATCAGGTAACCGAACATCTTGTCCTCAGGGAAGTAGGCAGCTATGAGTGCGGTTGATGCATGCGCCCTGTGGGCAGTGCCGAATGCATCGTTGATGTAACAATCAGCATAGGATGCCAGTTTCTTGACGAATTCCTTCTGGCTCTCTTTGACGGCCTTCTTGGCTTCCTTCTTCTCTTCGTCCGTAGCGTCCTCGGCAAGTCCTCTGGGCTTACCCTCTTCCTCTGCATAGAAACGGAGGTTTTCGAGCATCAGGACTTCTCCCGGCTTGAGGGCTGCAGCCTGCTCGTCCGCCTTCTGGCAGTCCTCAGCGAACTGTACGGGGACACCCAGGCACTCTGAAACATGGTTAACTATATGCTTGAGGGAGAATTTCTCAGTCACTCCCTTTGGGCGTCCGAGATGGGACATAAGGATGAGCGAACCACCTTCGGCAAGGACTTTCTTGAGAGTAGGAAGGGCTGCACGGATACGGGTGTCGTCAGTGATGTTGAAGTTCTCGTCTAGCGGAACGTTGAAGTCCACCCTGACAATGGCTTTCTTGCCTTTGAAATCGTAAGAGTCAATGTGCTGTTGCATGGGATTAATTATTTTGTTGTCGTTTTTTTCCGGAGCAAAGATACTATTTTTTTATCTTTGCACCATCATGGCGACAGAGTTTCCCTCAACACATTGGAAAGACTACGAACTCCTTGACTCCGGCGGGGGCATGAAGCTCGAAAGGTTCGGCAGTTACGTACTATCCCGTCCCGAGCCCAAAGCCCTTTGGGACAAGGATATGAGTGACGGACAATGGGAGTCCGCAACCCACACCCGCTTTACCCCTGGCGCCGGTTTCGGCAAAGCCGGGAAGGAAGACAGCGGTACTTGGGACAGGCTACGCAAGATGCCTGACCAATGGTGGATCCGGTACAAGGACTTTTTCTCCCTCAGACTTGGCCTTACATCATTCAAGCATGTCGGTGTATTTCCTGAACAGGCGCCAAACTGGGAATATATTTTCAGCCAGACCAAGGTAATTGCGGAAAAGACTGCATCACGCCCCAAAGTCCTCAATCTCTTCGCCTACACAGGAGCCGCATCCCTCGCAGCCAGAAAGGCCGGAGCGGATGTGACCCATCTTGATTCGGTAAGGCAGGTTGTCACCTGGGCCCATGAAAACCAGGACAGGAGCGGTCTTGACGGTATCCGCTGGGTTGTTGAGGATGCAATGAAATTCGCACGAAGGGAAGCCCGTAGAGGAAATGTCTATCAAGGGATAATCCTCGATCCCCCCGCTTATGGGCATGGACCGGACGAGGAAAAATGGAAATTGGACGAATGCCTTTTCGACCTGATGAAGGATGTTGGACGAATACTGGCACCTCAGAACAGCTTCATGGTCCTCAATCTTTACTCAAATGGCTTCTCGGCATCACTTGGAGAAACAGTCGTACGGCAAGCCCTTGGCCTTTCTCCCGATTATCCCCTGGATTCCGGAGAATTGGCGCTTAGGGACGGTTTCGGGAAAGTCCTTCCTCTTTCGTTATTCGTTAGGCTGAAAAGGTAATCAAGGCACCGGATCGTAACCGCTGCCACCCCAGGGATTGCATCTGAGAACTCTCCAGACAGTAAGATACAGCCCCTTGAAAGGTCCCCATTTGCGGAATGCCTCAATCGCATATGTCGAACATGATGGCTCGAACCTGCAGGTCTTGGGAATATAAGGACCTACGCATTTCCTGTAGAACCAGATTAGGGCAAGAAAAGGAAAGCTGAGAACATTCCTCAACGTCCTACGCCATGACGGTATGCTATAACTGTCTTTCATCACTTAATTTTTTCAAGATACCGGCGACATCCTTGGCGACAAGAGCTGAATCCATCACTTCGGTGTTGTTGTACACTAGCATAAGATCCATTCCAAGCGGAGGGAGCATGTCCTTATGTGTCCTGTATGCTTCCCTCATCCTCCTTTTGAGAAGATTCCTTTTGACTGCCCTTTTGAAAAAACGTTTGGGAACAGAGACCAGTAACCTGTTTGGAGAAACAGTTTCATCTCCTCCACGGACAAGATAACAATATTTCATTCCTCCCACGACACCCCAGCGGCCCTTTGACAACAGAGCCGAAACCGGAGCCTTCCCTTTGATACGCTCGGATTTCGGTAGGGTGTTCATTGGAAGATTCTATTGTTGATTCTGAAGGTATATCTCAATCGCCCTCGCCACCGAGGGAGCTTCGGGAGTGGGAGCCTTTACATCAATCCTCAGTCCCGCTTCCTCCATAGCCTTGACTATGGATTTACCATAGGAAACGAACTTGATATCCCCTTGCTCGAAACCGGGGAAATTCTCCAAAAGTGACTTGACGTCATAGGGGTTGTAGAACACTACCATGTCATAGTCAGACATGGAGATGTCCTTGAGATCCTGGGGAACGCTCTTGATGAAAACAGCTGTCTTGTAGTCGATACCTTGTGCATCGAGCAAATTCGTCAAGGCATTGCTGCCACTTGAATCGGACTGAGTCACAAGGAAATGCTCTCCCTTGTGCTTGGTTCCTATTTGGGCAAGGACAGACTCGGGGGTACCGTTGCCAAAGAATATCTTGCGCTTGCGGTAAACGATGTGTTTCTGGAGATACATCGCAACCGCTTCAGTGGTGCAGAAATACTTCATTGTCTCAGGAACCTTAACCCTCAAATCCTCACAAAGTCCATAGAAAGCGTCTATAGCATGGCGGGAGGAAAAGATGACGGCAGTATAATCCAGGATGTTGATCCTCTGGGCCCTGAACTCCCTGGAAGAAAGAGGCTCAATGAGGAAAAACTGCCGGAAAGTGATGTCAACGCCATATTTCTCCTTTAATGCATTGTAAGGAGCCTCATTGAGAGGAGGACGCTGGGATATCAATATCTTTTTAATGGCCATATCCAGTCTTAATATCTCCCTATCGATCAAAGCAGGACGGCCGAAATGACCAGAGCTGCAGTAGGGAGCAATTCAAGGCTGCAAAGATACAAAAATGTTGTGAAAGGATTGCAAGTAGAGGCGAAAATCTGCCCGCGACGGATGATGAAGAACAAGTAAGTCAATGCGATAATCCATAGCAGAACCCTCTTGACAAGGAATTCATCTCCTCCCAACGCCTTCACTATGGCACCTGTAAAAAACAGCAGGAAGAAGAGTATGACCACATAATTTAGGAACGCCCTGTTTGCCGCTGTGAAAGCCTTGGACCTGTAGTTGTGCATCTCAAGCTGCCAGTTCAGGAAGGTCCTCAAGAGAAGGTAAACTACCAAGGCTCCGGCTATGGCCCCGAGACGGATCAAGGATGGCTGGTCAGCGATGATGTCAGGATCGTAGAGCCTGTAGGAATAGACTACCATGCAGAAGGGGACGAATAAGATGGCAGCTATCCAGTTACGGCTCCTGCTCAACTGGATGCTGTCTTCAAGGTCAAGGCTTCCCTTCCACCTCATCACGCAATCGGCAAGGGACGGCGTTATCTTTATCAAACTCCTGAGATTCAAAAGAAAAAGAAGGGTAAAGAAAACGGCCAGGCCGGAGAAGACAGGATTGTCGAAAATGTCCATCAGTTCCCCCTCTTTGCGTTGTAACCCATCTCCTTTAGAAGAGAGGTGACCTTCTCACGCAAGTCACCCTGGACTGTGATCTGTCCATCCTTGGCCGTTCCGCCCACACCACACTTCATCTTGAGCGTCCTTCCAAGGTCAGCAAGGTCTTCTTCAGTCCCTATGAAACCAGAAACAAGGGTAACCTGTTTTCCACCGCGCCCTTTCCGGTCGATCGTCACTATCAACTTCTGTTTCGATGGTTCCAGGGTTGTTTCCTCGGAGGTCTCCTCCTTTACATAGTTGAAACCGGGATCGGTCGAATAGACCACTCCGAGGCGTTGTTTCCAGTCGTTTTCCGGTTTCATTTTATTGAATCTATTTTTGCAAAGATAGCGAATCCTTTTGTATCTTTGTCCGAATATATTCTTTTTTAATCATGGACATGAAGAAATTCAAGCGCTGGAACATCCTGACCGCAGCCGCGGTCTTCCTGGTTTCGGCGGTAACATATCTCTCCACCATCGAACCCACGGCATCTTTCTGGGACTGCGGTGAGTTCATCGCCTCATCCTACAAGCTGGAGGTGGGTCATCCCCCGGGAAACCCTGTATTCCAGATAATAGCCAGGTTCTTCACCATGTTCACCGGCCCTGACAAGGCTGCCGTCATGGTGAATTCGATGAGTGCAATCTGCTCTGCCTTGACCATTTTCTTCCTTTACCTCACTATCGTTTTCCTGGTGAAAAGGGTCATCAGACCAGATAAGAAAGATGATGGAAGTGAAGTCTATCCATTAGGCAAGTCAGTCGCTATCTTCGGAAGCGGTGCCGTAGGTGCGCTTGCCTACTGCTTCTCAGACACTTTCTGGTTTTCAGCCGTAGAAGGTGAAGTCTATGCGATGTCATCCCTGTTCACTGCTCTGGTCGTCTGGGCCATGACAAAGTGGTACGAGACTGAGGACAGGCGTTATGCCAACCGTTGGATAGTGCTGATTTCCTTCCTTATGGGACTTTCCATCGGAATCCACTTGCTGAATCTGCTGGCGATCCCGATGATTGTCTTCATGTACTATTACAAGATGCGCGAGGACAAGCCTTACACCTTCTGGGAAACAGTCAAGATCTTCCTTGTGTCGGTGGCTATCCTGGCATTCATCCTGTTCTTCATAGTACCGTTAGTACCCAAATTCGCGGCTTACTTCGACTTATTCTTCGTGAACGTCCTGGGGCTTCCGTTCAATAGTGGAGCCGCCTTCTTCATGATCGTACTGCTGGCGGCTTGCTTCTGGGGTCTTTTCAAGACTTTGGACAAGGGCAAGGTCTTCTGGAACACTGCCCTCCTCTGCTTCACGACCATCATCATCGGTTTCTCCCTCTTCAGCATAGTGATCATCCGTTCTTCTGCCAAGACCCCTACCAACGAGTACCAGCCCGACAACGCTTTCACTCTTGTAAGGTACCTGTCCCGTGAACAATATGGATCCAATCCTCTGATTTATGGCCATTACTTCGGATCGCCTTATGAACTCAAGCAGGGCAGGTATTGGGCTCCAATGAACGGAAAGTACATCAAGGCGGCAAGCCCTGTCGAACCGGTTTATGACTCTTCCGGAAAGATGCTTTTCCCCAGGATGTACAGCAGCGACGAAAAGGCTATCCAATTCTACCAGACCTACACCGGAGGCAAAGGAAGGGCAATCCCCGGTGCTGATTACAAGAAACCCACATTCGGAGCCAACCTATCATACTTCTTCGATTTCCAACTGGGATGGATGTACTGGAGGTACTTCATGTGGAACTTCGTAGGGCGGCAGAATGAGATCCATTCCCCGGCTGCCGACCTGTTTACAGGGAACTGGGAGAGCGGCATCAAGGTGATAGACAACATCCACCTGGGCAACCAGGACAATGCTCCCCAGTGGCTGAAGGAAAACCGTGGGAAGAATCATCTCTTCTTCCTTCCCCTTCTCCTCGGTCTTCTAGGATTGTTCTTCCAGTTCGACAGGGACAAGAGAGGTTGCTGGCTCACATTCCTGCTGTTCTTCATGACCGGAATAGCAATCGTGGTTTACCTCAACCAACCTCCTTATCAGGTTCGTGAGAGGGACTACGCTTATGCCGGCTCTTTCTATGCATTCACCATCTGGATAGGTTTTGCAGTTGCGGCAATATATTCATGGATCACTTCCCTTACCAAGCACAGGAAGGAAACCCTTGTGGCGGCCTTAACTACTGTTGCATGCCTCGGTGTACCTGCCCTCATGTGCGCCCAGGAATGGGACGACCATGACCGCAGCAACCGCAGGACTGCGGTGGAAATCGCGTACAACTATCTAAACTCCGTAGGCCAGAACGGCCTTCTCATTACCCATGGAGACAACGATACCTTCCCTCTTTGGTATGCACAGGAAGTAGAAGGGATCAGGAATGACGTCAGGATCTGCAACACCTCCCTGTTAGGTACCGACTGGTACATTGACCAGATGAGATATGCGATCAACAATTCCGCCCCTCTAGACCTCTCTGTGGGTCAGGAACAGTACCTGTACGGCACCAATGACTGGGTACCGATCCAGGACAGCAGGGGCCAGGCTGTCCTGCTTTCTGACTGCATTAAAGTCTTCAAGCACCCTGATGCCAAAGTGGTAACTTCAGATGGCAGGAAGTTGGATTACTGGGTCTCACGAAAGGTGATTGTTCCGGTCAACAAGGAGAACTGCCTCAAGTACGGAATAGTAAGTGAAAAATTCGCTTCAGAAATACCAGATTCCATCGTGTTGGAGATTCCCGAGGGGAAGTCGGCCATTACCAAGCCTGAACTCTTCATCCTGGACCTGCTTTCAAACTACCAATGGGACCGTCCCATCAACATGCTGAATCAGGGCGGTGATCTCAACATCGGCCTGAAGGATTATCTGATGTACGACGGTTTCTCGACCAGGCTGACTCCGATCCGTAATAAAGTCAGTTCTATTGAGCCCGGGCTGGTGGACACTGATGAGCTTTATGAAAAGATGACCAAAGTCTTCAAGTTTGACGCCCTCTCTCGAGACGACTACTTCGCGGACTATCAGAACATGTACACATTCTTGGGAGTCATGTCAATCAGAAACCTGTTCGTTTCTTCCGCAAGTGCCTTCCTCAAAGCCGGAGAAACTGACCGGGCAGAGCAGATGCTGGACAGGTGCTGCGAAGTGATGAAACCCGAGACTTTCCCTTATGACAACTCCATTTACGGGTGGGCTTCAAATGCCCTGTACCCGATTGAGCTCATCAAGGATTACTATGCCCTCGGAAAGACGGAAAAAGCCAGAACGGTGATTGTTGAACTTGTCAAGGAATTAATGGAGTCCACCATGCTGTACCTCGACTTCTATCCCGACTACAAGGAGGAATTCGAGTATAACTGCCAGTTGATCTACTATCTGGCAAACGAAATCAAGAAGAGTGGAGACAAGGAACTCGGCGAGAAGCTTGAGTCCGATTTTGCAAAGTTCCTTAACGGTTAGATCTTGTGATTCTTCTTCCTTGACCGGAGACGGGAGATACTCTCGACCAGAAGCTGGTCACTAAGTATGTTCCTGGCTGCCATGAAGTCAAGGATGGCCGCCAGGACAGGGAAAATGGCCGTCCATTTGAACACCACTCCATCAGCAGCAGTGAAATAATCCACTGCAAGCCATGCCTGCAAAGCTATCAGGAGAAGGCCTGAGAGCACGGCCGTACGCATCTGGAGAACCCGTACGTTGAATGATCCCAGGGCTATCAACTGAAGAAGGCCTGTCAGGATCAGAAGGGTAAGGTAAGGGAAGAACTGAATGTATTTCAACTCATCGACATGAGCCCCTCCGGGACCTAACGAAAATGACTTGACGCAGAAGAAGAGCGCCACTACGAGACCTGTCGCAACGGCCAGGTACAATGTCTGAATTCTTTGCCACATGGTGCAAAAATAGCTATTTCCATTGAATTTTCTTATATTTGATTTTTAACCACAACAACGAAGAAAATGAGAATAGCAGAATCTGAACTAATCATCAACGAAGACGGATCGGCATTCCACATACACATGACGCCGGAAGAACTTGCTGACAAAGTCATACTTGTCGGTGATCCAGGAAGGGTGGACATGATCGGGGAATACCTCTACGATGTGGAGTTTCGCCATGCCTCACGAGAATTTGTGTCAATCACCGGAAAGTACAACGGTAAACGACTGACCATACTCTCTACCGGCATAGGAACTGACAACTGTGACATAGTCATGACAGAGCTCGACGCCCTTGCCAACGTGGATTTCGAAACCCGCGAACCAAAGGAAGATCTCAAGAGCCTGACTATCCTCAGGATCGGTACCACCGGAGCCATCCAGCCTGACATCCCAATCGGAGCTCCCATCTTCTCCCACTACTCTATCGGCTGCGACGGCCTTCTTAACTGGTATGCCGACCGTGACAAGATTACTGACAAAGAGATGGAAGAAGCCTTCAAGGAATACACAGGATGGGACAGGAATCTTCCCTCGCCCTACTTCGTCAAGGCCAGCGACGAATTGATCTCCCGTTTCGAAGACTGCACAGTCAAGGGAGTGACTATCTCAGCTCCCGGATTCTACGGTCCCCAGGGAAGGGTGATCAGACTGGGACTTGCCATGCCTGACATGCTTGACCGTTTCGAATCCTTCCGCCACGGAGATTATCGCATCACTAATTTCGAGATGGAAAGCTCTGCAATCTCCGGACTGGCAAAGCATCTTGGTCACAAGGCCGGGACAATCTGCTGCGCGATAGCAAACCGCTATCTGAAAAGCAGCAATCCGGATTACAAATCCATGATAAAGGGCCTTGCCGAGCTTTCGCTTGACAGGCTTACGAGATAGACCGGATTCCTGGAGGAATCAATTGACCGAACGTCTTGGATTGTTATTGAAATAAGCCAGGACGTTCTTTTCGTACGTCTTGGAGATAGGGATAGGCGGGATGGAGTCCTGGTCAAGGTCAAGGTCATATCCTTCCTTTTCCTTCCTGAGGATCTCGACCTTGTCCATATTCACTATGTACTTCCTGTGGCAGCGTACAAGACTGCTGCCCCTGAAGCTTTCCTCCACCGTCTTCAAACGGCAACGGAGCATGTAGCGTTTGAGGTCACCCTTGCTGTCGGAGTACCAGACACGGATGTAATTGTCGTCAGACTCAATGTAGAAGAGATTGGAAGCACTCACACATAGCTTCAAGTCACCGCTGTTGTCAAAAAGGGTGATCTTCTCCAGCTTCGAAGGAAGCACATTTTCGTCAAGGACCACATTGCCATAATTCATCAGACGGATAGTCTGGTTCTTGTCCTGGATAGCGAAATACATTCCGGAAAGGATGTATGGAATAACCAGAGAGATGGTTCCGTAGAGAAGGGCATTCCCCAAAGTCTCAGGGAAACGTTCCCAACCGATCTTTGTCAACGGAACGGTGATGAAGGAATAGGCAAGGCAGATTATCAGTACCTCGGCAAGGCACCACAAAACATAGCCAAGATAGGTCATCCTGATCCGGTTCCTCGTCTTGTACATCAAGAACTTGCTCAATACTACGAGGAGAAGCGATCCTGTCGCGAAAAGGACGGTGAAAACGAAGAACCTGGAATTACCAAGCGCCATCCAGCTGTTATGCGAAAAAGGAAGGCTCAAAAGCAGGAACACAATAGAGAACAACGCCGCGAAAGTCACGGTGTAGATCAATTGGTTCTTGCCCCTGAAATAGTCGGGCAAATCTTTGGTTGGAGACGCCATAATTGTCCTTTAATCATACAAAGATAGACACTTTTTAGGATTAATAAAAATAACGATTACGCCACAAATACGAAGAAATCACCCCACAGGAATGGTGCTCGCATTATTGGAGTCACATTCGCCACAATTATTTTGCCGCGTGCGCGAGGGGTGGTAATTTTGTAATCGTTTTAACAAGACTGAAGATTTTATTATGAAAATTATCGGAACAGGAAGCGCCCTGCCAAAAAAGATCATCACAAATGAAATGCTGGCCGGATTCCTCGACACAAGCGATGAGTGGATCACCACCAGGACCGGTATCAAATCCCGTCATATAATCACTGACGAGAAACTCGAGGATCTTGGAGCGGAAGCCGTAAACAAGGCTCTTGAAATGTCCGGACTGGGAGTTTCCGATATCGACCTCTTCATCGTTTCAAACGTACTTAACGGATACGATACTCCCAGCCTCAGTTGCATTGTTGCAGCCAAGACAGGCTTGAAGTGTCCCATGTTCGATATCAACTGCGCATGCCCCGGATTCATCTATGCCCTCGACATGGCTGAGTCATATTACAAGGCGGGCAAAGTAAAGAATGTCGTAATCGCGTGCATTGAAGAACCTTCAAGGATGGCCAGCTGGGATGACAGGGCGACTTGCATCCTGTTCGGTGACGGAGCCGGAGCCGTGGTTCTCACTGAGGGTGACAACATAAAGGGCATCAAGCTCAATGCAGAGCCTGATGTGGACAAGATCTGGATGACCCGTCCCCTTATCGACAACCCCTACGCCATCTGGAAAGAAGGACTTGTACCGATGCAGATGAAGGGAAGGGAGGTCTTCCGTTTTGCCGTCAATGCATGTACGAAAGGAGTCAAGAACCTTCTTGATGAATCAGGAATAGACAAGGATGATATCTCCTGGTTCATGGTACACCAGGCCAACAAGAGAATCATCGATTCCATCATCGATTTCATGAAAGTTCCTTCCAGCAGATTCCCCGTCAACATCCATGACCATGGGAACTCATCTTCAGCATCCTGCCCGATCCTTCTGGACGAATGTAACCGGAAAGGGATGTTCAAGGAAGGAGACCTCATAGTATTCAGCGCTTTCGGAGCAGGACTGCTCTCAGGTGCCGCAATTCTTGAATGGTAGTCACATAAAAATTGCTATATTTGTAAATTACTGAAAATAATAAAGAAACATATCGAGATGAACAGAAGAGTAGTCATAACAGGAATGGGAGTCATCTCCCCCGTTGGTAATGATGTCGCAACTTTCTGGAAGAACCTTTGCGAAGGTTACTGTGGAATCGAAGTCATCGAAAGTGAAGACACCGAGCAGCTTCCTGTCAGAATCGCTGGAAAAGTGAAAGATTTCCATGCAGAAGAGTATGGGATGGACAAGCCTTTTATCCGCAAACAGGACCTGTTCACCCAATTTGGAGTGGCAGCTGCCTACCAGGCGGTAAAGCAGTCCGGACTTGTATCCACAGGCGATGACAGGAATATAGATCT